>CALBMW010000535.1 GCA_937896275.1 uncultured Myxococcales bacterium | reverse complement strand
TCGTCCGAACGCGGTCCCCCCTGCGACGGACACGGCTTGGGTCGACACCCCCCCTCGTTCGACCGAGCCAGGCTGGCGCCCGTGGAGTCCCCCCCTCTTACCCTCCCTCTCCACGGGCGCCAACCTCCCTCCTACAGACCTCGACCGGCACGCCGTTCAAGACACCCGTCCCACTCACCGGGTCGAGGATCGCGTCGTCCACCACCACGTTGACGTTGATCCCTGGCCGCTTCGCCGCCACGTTCTGGCGCGCGCCGGGGCCGCCGTGGCCCCAGCCGTGGGGCAGGCTGACCACGCCGGGCATCACCTCGTCGCTCACCTCGAGCGGTGCTTCGAGCGCGCCCACGTGGTTGTGCACGCGCACGGTCTCGCCCGCCACGAGCCCGCGCGCCGCGGCGTCGGTCGGGTGCATTCGCAGGGTGCAGCGGTCCCTGCCCTTCACCAGCCGCGCGCTGTTGTGCATCCAGGAGTTGTTGCTGCGCAGCGTGCGCCGGCCGATGAGCACCAGGGGGGCTACAGGAGTCGCCAGGGTGGCGTCCAGCCGGATCAGGTCGGCCGTGAACAGCGTCGGCGCAAGGTCGACGGTCACCCCGGCCAGTCGATCGGGCTCGAGGGCGCCCAGATCGAGGCCGTGCGGGTGCCGCTTCAAGCTCGCCAAGGACAGGCGGCGGGGGCCGGTGCGCAAGAGCAGGTCGAGCACGCGCCGCGGTCGTAGCGCCCGACCGAGGCGACCCTGAAGGCGGCCGAGCAGGCCCCTCACCCCCCCCGCGTGGCGGCCGTGCGCCTCGACCAGGCCCAGGATGATCTCCCAGCCGTGGCGGGCGGTCGCCGGCTTGTCGAAGACCGGCTCGCTGTAGCGCACCGTGTTGCGCACCGACATCGCGTGGAACAACAGGCTGAAGTGGTCGCGCTCGAGGTGACTGCTGGGCGGCAGCACCAGATCGGCGTGCCGTGTCGTCTCGTTGAGGTAGATGTCGATCGACACCATGAAGTCCAGGCGGCCCAGCGCGCGCTCCAGGCGGGGTCCGTTCGGCAGCGACAGCACGGGGTTGCCCGCGTGCGTGACGAGCGCGCGCACCTGCCCCACCCCCGGCGTCTCGATCTCGGGCGCGAGCTCGGTGCAGGGCAGCTCACCGTTGAACTCCGGGGTGCCGCGCACGCGGCTGCGGAAGGTGTCGCGGCTGCCGCGCTGTCCGACGCGCTCGGCCAGGGCGGCGAGGTCGATGGCGGGCGACGGGAACATCACCCCGCCGACACGATCGAAGTTGCCCGTCACGTGGTGCAGCGCGTCGACCAGCCAGGTCGTCGTCGCGCCGAAGGGATGAACGCAGGTGCCGAGGCGGGCGTAGCAGACCGCGCCGGGGGCGGCCGCGAAGGCGCGCGCGAGGGCGATGATGTCTTCGGCGGAGATGCCCACGCGCCCCGCCACGCGGTCGGGGGGGAAGTCGGCCACCGCGCGCGCCAGGGTGTCGACGCCGGTGGTGCCCGGGCGCGGCCGGGTGAGGCCTTCGGAGAAAAGGGTGTGCAACATCGCGGCGAGCAGCAGGGCGTCCGTGCCGGGGCGGATGAAGTGGTGAGCGTCCGCGACGGCCGCCGTCTCGGTGCGCCGCGGATCGACGACCACCACGCGGCCGCCGCGCGCCCGCAGCGACGCGAGGCGACGACGCATGTCGGGGGCGGTCATGATGCTGCCGTTGGACACGACCGGGTTGGCGCCGAGCACCAGCAAGAAGGACGTGCGGTCCAGATCCGGGATGGGCAGGCGCGCCTGATTGCCGTACAGCACCCACGACACCAGCTGCCGGGGGCGTGCGTCGACCGAGCCCGACGAGAACAGGTTGCGCGTGCCCAGGCCGCGGTGCAGCAGGGCGAGCGCCAGCAACTCCGCCCAGCCGTGGGCGGTGGGGTTGCCGAAGTAGATGGCCACCGCGTCCGGGCCGTGCGCGGCCTGAACCTGGGCCAGGCGACGCCCGGCGAGCGCGATGGCCTCGTCCCAGCCAATGGGCTCGAAGCGACCGGGCGCCACGCGGCGCATGGGCTGGCGAAGGCGGTCGGGATCGTGGTGCAGATCCGCGAGCGCGACCCCCTTGGGACACAGGTAGCCCAAGCTCAGGACGTCCTCGGGATCGCCGCGGATGTCGATGACCTGATCGCCGCGCGTGGTGACGCGCAGGCCGCACGTCGCCTCGCACAGGGGGCAGGTGATGCAGTGTGTCGGATCGCGGTCTGTGGTGTCGCGGTGTGTCGCGTCGGGGTGCGTGGCCTCGGCGGTGGGCATGGGTGACCTCCGCGCGCGAGCCTAACAGAGGGCCGCCCGGGGTGGCTTCGCGGTCGCCGCGCGCCGGTCCGGCCGCCGGCACGGGGCGCAGGTCAAGGCGCGACCGTGAAGGGCCGGCTCTCGACGGCGTACTCGCTCGGCTCGACGGCGCCGGCCAAGAGCGCGCGACCCCGCGCCACCAACCGAAATGTACCGCCCGCCGCCAGCGGTCCGCCGCCCGCGGGCCGCACGACGGGCATCTCGGCGGTCCAGGTGAAGACGCGCGAGGGCGCCTCGGTGTCCTCGTAGTCCGGCGTCGGCACCAGCGTCAGCGTCATCGAGTAGTCGTCCGAGTTCACGGCGCGCCCGTCGGGCCAGGTGGCCGCGACGAAGCCCTCGCCTTCCACGCGCTCGAGCGTCACCCGCGGGCTGCCCAGCCAGGGATCACCGCCCCCGAAGGCGAAGGTGATCACGTCGCCGTGGGCCGGCGCCTCGGGCACGTCCTCGAGCAGCGCGGGGGGCGCCGTCGAGGGCATCGTCGGGAAAGGCTCCACGTCGACGTAGGGCCCGGGCACCGGCTCGAGGCCCCCCTGCGGGAAGCCGAGCGGTCGTCCCGGCGTGGCGTAGGCGCGGGCGAGGTCGATGATCGCGTCGGTGAGGTAGTCGCCCTGGCGCGGCCCCCACATCGCCCCCGACGCCTCGTACCCACCCTGCCACCAGTCATCGTAGGGCAGGCTGTAGCCCGTGTACTCCTGCGCGTAGCCCATGAAGACCACCGGCACCCCGAGGGCCTCGCTCGCCCCGGCGCGGGCGCGCCGGCCCAGGGCGATGGCGAACTCGCCCGGCGCGGTGACGAAGCCCAGGTCACCGATGCGCCCCACGCTGAGCGGCGCCTGCGTGGGCGCGGTCGACTCGGCCGTGGGAAAGGGCAGGCAGCCGCGCAGCAGCTCGGGGTTGGGGGGCTCGCCGACGCAGCGCTCGTCGTAGCCGATGCCGCAGAAGACCGCACCATGCTCCCAGCGAAACTCGGCCGGATCGTAGCCCAGCAGATCTCGATCGATGGCCACGCGCGCCACGCGGCTGTGAACCACGCCGGCGTCGCGCATCTCGATCGTGTCGAACATGCCCATCACGACGTCCGCCGCGGCGCGCCCCAGCCGCTCGGTGCGCGAGAAGGGGGGGTTCCACGGGGCGGCGTCGGGTGGCGGGTCGAAGTCGGGCGAGCCAGGCGCCATGTCGGCCGCCGCGCCGTTGAAGAACATGACCTGCACCGGGTGATCGAAGCGCTCGGCCAGCTTGGCCTCGATGGTGCCCGAGGCGTCCTGCGAGAGGGCGTACTCGGGCATGCCGAGCACGGTGCCGTGGATGGCGTGGAACAGCGCGATCGCCTTGGTGGTGCCGTCGCTGACGCGGTCCACGCGCAACACCGGCAGCTCGGGCTCGTCCTCCTCGGGGTTGGCGCACCGGCGGTCGTTGTGCAGGGCCGTCGTCATGGCCACGCCGTGGCCCACGCGCGCGGGCTCCAGATCGGCGACCGCGTCGAGCACCACGCCCTCGAGGGCGTCGATCACGCGCAGGTACAGCTCGGGCCAGAAGAAGTCCTGGATGACCTGCCAATAGGGCTTGTCGATCAAGCGGTTGGGGCCCGAGTGCGTGTGGGTGGCGACGATCACCAGCTGGCGATCGACCTCGGATCCCAGGATCGGCTCGAGGCGCGCGACCAGGGAGCGGCGCAGGGCCGCGCTGACGCCGACGGTGTCGGTGCGGATCAGGATGAGGCGGTTGCCCGGGCCGGCCTCGAGCACCAGCGCGCGCATGTCGGGGTGCGTGTGGATGCGGCGCGTGCCCGGGTAAACGCGCGCGAAGGGGGTGTGGTGCGGATCGGCCGAGTTGGCGCCGAAGCCGCTGGTGCCGATGCCCACGGGGATCGGGAAGCGGCGCGTGGCGACACCTGCGCGGAAGGGCGCCGGATCGGGCAGCAGCCAGGTTGGATCGGGCTCGGTCCAGGCGGCGTCGGGCGCGGCGTCTGCCGGGCCTGCGTCGGGGAGCGAGGCGTCCGGCGCCCGCGCGTCGATGGGCAGCGCGTCGACGGACAGCGCGTCGACGGACAGCGCGTCGACGGACAGCGCGTCGGCCGCTCGGGCGTCGGTCGCTCGGGCGTCGGTCGCGTCGAGGCCAGGCGCGCCAGGGCCCCCGTCCGCCGCGCGGGATCCTGCGCCGCCGTCGTCACAGCCGGTGGCCGCGCCCATCCAAAGACCCAGCGCGGCGAGCGCCGCCCGACCCCAGCCCAAGCGAACGCGCATGCTCTACCCCCTGTTGTCCGACGCGGCGAGGATAGCAGTCCGAAGGCGCGCGGCACCCTTGATCCAGCGTCCCGGATGCCTTCATGGTGCCGTGGAACGCCCGAAGCCGCCGGCGCGACGCCGGACCTGAACGACGAAGAACGGAGATGCCGATGCGCCGACTGCCCAAGCTGCTGTTCCTGCTCGCGACCGTCTCGCTCGCGACCGCCTGCACCACGGACGACGGCAGCGGGAGCGCCGACGCCGGCGCTGGCGGCGCCTCCGGCTAGGGCGGCAACGTCG
>CALBMW010000534.1 GCA_937896275.1 uncultured Myxococcales bacterium | reverse complement strand
CGCCCGACCGGCCAGCCCGGCGCCCGGCCATGCGTCCACGCAGGTGTAGCCGCCGGGGCACTCGCCCGCGTCATCGCAGGGGAAGACGCAGGCGCCGGCGAAGCACAGGTAGCCGTCGGGACAGCTCGCGCCCTCGTCGACGCGCCCATCGCAGTTGTCGTCCCGCCCGTTGCAGGCCTCGGCGGGGGCGGGCCCACAGGTGCCGCAGGCGTTGAAGAGCCCCTCGTCGGCCTCGCCGTCGCAGTCGTTGTCGAGGCCGTCGCAGATCTCCACGGTGGGCCCGACGCCGTCGCAGGCGCCGCTCCAGTCGCCCTCGACGCACGCCTGCGCGCCGATCCGGCACTGGCCGACGTCACCGATGTCGACGGCCGGACCGCAGGGGCGGCTGAGCTCGTCGGTGACGCCGTCGCAGTCGTCGTCGTCGCCATTGCAGCGCTCGTCGTGCGGCAGGACGCCGTCGCAGGGCTGCCAGGCGGCCGCGACGCAGGCCTCGACGCCGGCGCGGCAGGCGCCCAGATCGCGGCTGCACGGGCGGGCGAGGGGCGCGTCGTCGCCGGGCAGGTTGTCGACGCGGCCGTCGCAGTCGTCGTCGGCCCCGTTGCACACCTCTTCGCGCACGGCCGCACACCCGCCGCAGGCGTTCTGCACCTGCTCGTCCACGCGGCCGTCGCAGTCGTCGTCCACGTTGTTGCAGCGCTCGGCGGGCACCGGACCACAGCCTCCGCAGGTGTTGCGCACGCCCTCGTCGGTGCGGCCGTCGCAGTCGTCATCGCGGTCGTTGCAGGTGTCGGCCGGCACGGGGCCGCAGGTGCCGCAGGCGTTGGTGGCCCCCTCGTCGACGCGGCCGTCGCAGTCGTCGTCGACGCCGTCGCACAGCTCGCGGGGGATGGCCTCGGCGAGGATGCGGCTGAACGCGCGGCGCAGGCCCGCTTGATCGCCGGCCTGGTAGGCCCGCCCACCGATCAGATCGGGCTGGCCGTTTGCGCCCACCGCCGTACCGCCTACTCGCGCGACCGCGTCGAGCAGGCTGGCCTCGCCGGGGTCGACCGCGAAGGCCACCACGAACACCCGCGCGTGGATGGTCACGTCCCCCACGCGCATCTCGCGCAGGGCCAGCGTGCGGTCGATCAGCGCGCGCTGCCGGTCGGCCGCCGGCACGCAGGACTCGGCCCCGTCGGTCAGCAGCACCACGTGGTAGCGGCGGCAACGCGCGGCGGGATCGGTGGCGGCCGCCGCGCGGAGGGCCTGCTCGGCCAGTCGAAGGGACTCCGCGATGGGCGTCGGTCCCTCGGCGCGCAGCTCCGGGTCGCCGGGGAAGGCCTCGTGCCCGTCCATCCAGCTCAGGATCGCGGGCTCGTTGTCGGCCTCGAAGGGCACCACGAGGGCGAAGGGCTGATCGTCCGGCGTGGCCTCGAGCGCGCCCGCGCAGTAGCCTAGATAGTTGAGCGGCGTTGCCTGCAAGTTACTGTAACTGTTGAAAAATTGACGGTCTGTGCCATCGTTGATCCCGGCGCCCTGCGCCTGCGGGTAGCGCATCAGGCCGAGCTCGATCTCGCTGGTCGTCTCGACGATGCCGCCGATGACCTGCTTGGCCGCGAAGAGGCGGCTCTCGCGCCCGTCGCCCGGGTGCTCGGCCGAGTTGTCGCCCCCGGTCGGCTCGCCGGTGGCCAGGTCGAAGCCCATGCTGCCCGAGGTGTCGAAGACCAGCAGGATGCGGGGCCTGATCTCCTGCGCCCGGGCCGTGGACAGGCAGGCAGCGAGCGCCACGAGGCCCCGCAGCAGTGAGCGTGCGACCATGCCGACTCCGAGGCGTCGAGGGAACTCGCGGAGCATAGCGCGAATCACGCGCTGTCGAGCGCGCGCGCCAAGGCCCCGAGCTCTTCGACCGTAAAGGTCTCGCCGCGCCGCGTGGGGTCGAGGCCGGCCGCCGCGAGCAGGGCCTCGGGATCGGCGTGCACGGCCTTGAGAGCCTTGCGCGCCATCTTGCGCCGCTGGGCGAAGAGCGCGCGCACCACCGTGCGGAACGCGCGCGGTTCGACGTCGACCGCTGGGCGCTCGCGGCGCTCGAGCACGAGCACCGCGGAGTCCACCTTCGGCACGGGGTGGAAGGATTGCGCCGGCACCTCCAAGGCCAAGGTCGCGTGACAGCCCAGGGCCACCGCCGCCGAGAGCGCCGAGCACTCCTTGTCGCCGGGGGACGCCGCCGCGCGCCGCGCGAACTCCCTCTGCAGCAGGAAGCACGCGCGCCGCCACGCCGCCGGCACCTCGAGCAGGCCGGTGAGGATGCCGGTGCTCAGGTGATAGGGGACGTTGCCGTACACGATCAGCGGGCGGCCCACTTCGGCGGCCAGCGCCGCCCAGTCCACGTCGAGCACGTTGCCGGCGCGCACCTCGACGTGGGGGCAGTCGGCGAGCTCCGCGCGGCAGACCGGGACCAGGTCGGTGTCGTACTCCAAAGCGATCACGCGCCCCGCCCTCTGCGCCAGGGCTCGAGTCAGCGTGCCTACGCCGGGCCCGATCTCGAAGATCACGTCCTCGGGCCCCGCGCCGCCGGCGGCCGCGATGCGGTCCGGCGCGCTCGGGTCGATCAGGAAGTTCTGCCCGAAGTGCTTCTTGCTCCAGATGCCGTGGGCGCGGAGCACCTGCCGTGGGTCGCGGTACATCGGCTCAGGCGGCCGTCAGGCGCCAGGTGCCGCTGGCGTTGATGCGGCGATCGGCCGGATCGTGGCCGGCGCCCGCGAGGCGCAGCGCGGCCGCGTGGGCGGCGCCCGCGATCATCGCCGCGTTGTCGGTGCACCACCGCGGCGGCGGCACGTGCACCCGCCCGCCACGCGGGAGGAGGGCCGCGCGCGCAGCCTCGCGCAGGGCGGTGTTGCAGGCGACGCCGCCTGCAAGCACGACGTCGCGCAGGCCGTGGGCCTGGGTCGCGGCCACGGTGCGGTCGACCAGTTGGGCCACGGCGGCGGCCTGGAAGCTGGCCAGCAGGTCGGCCAGATCCTGGCCCTCCGGCAGGGCACCGCGTCGCTGCACCACGGTCAGGACCGCGGTCTTGAGCCCCGAGAAGCTGAAGTCGAGGCCCCCGTCCTTGAAGCGCGGCAGCGTGAAGGTGTGGGCCGACGGATCGCCGCCGCGCGCGCCCCGCTCGACCACGGGGCCGCCCGGGTAGCCCAGGCCCAGCATGCGCGCGACCTTGTCGAAGGCCTCGCCCGCCGCGTCGTCGCGCGTGTTCGCGATCTGGGTCACGCGGTCGGACGCGTCGACGCGATACAGCGCGGTGTGACCGCCGCTCACGGCCAGCGCCAGGTGGGGAAACGCCGGACCGGCGGGCCGCGGCTCCGTGGGGCCGTGCAGGTAGACGGCGTGCAGGTGGCCGGCGAGGTGGTGCACCGGCACCAGTGGCTTGTTCAGGGCGTAGGCCAGCGCCTTGGCGACCTGCAGGCCCACCAGCAGCGCGCCCACCAGCCCCGGGCCCCGCGTCACGGCGATCGCGTCGACCTCGGGCCAGTCGAGGCCCGCGGTGGCCAGCGCCTGCTGCACGACGGGCACGATGTCGACGACGTGGTTGCGGCTGGCCAACTCCGGCACCACGCCGCCGTACTTCGCGTGCACGGCGGTCTGGGTGGCGACCACGTCGCTCAGCACGCAGTGGCCATCCGTGACGATCGCCGCGGCGGTCTCGTCGCAGCTGCTCTCGATGGCCAGCACCCGCATCAGCGCATGCCCTTGAGCACCCGGTCGACGTCCTTGGCGTAGGGCCCGGTGGGCGAGAGCCGGAGGTAGGTCTCGTAGGCCTCGATCGCCGCCTCCTTCTCGCCCATGTCCTGTCGCACCGCGCCGATGATCAGGTGAGCCCGGGCATTGCGCGGGTTGATGCGGGCCACCTTCGTGGCCGCGTCGAGCGCCTGCTTGCCGCGGTTGAGCTCGAGCAGCGAGCTCGCGTAGGCCAACAGCGCCCGCTCGTCCGAAGGGGCCAGCGCCAGGGCCTTCTCGAAGCGCGCGGCGGCCTCGTCGAAGTGCCCGTCCTTGTGCATCCTCTGCCCCTCGGTCATGAGGGCCACGAAGTCACCCTTCACCTCGGCGCGGACGGTGGACGCGGGCTCGCCGGGCTCAGGCCGGTCGGGGGTGCCCTTGCCGGGCTCCGCCACCGGGCTCGCCCCCGCGTCAAGGGCGCCGACCATCTCGCCGGGCGCCTCCATCATCGCGCCGCCGTCCTCGCCGAAGCCCGTGCGCCAGCCGGCGTCGATGGCGTCCTCCTCGACGACGGCCGGGCGCGCCTTGAGGGCGGCCTGGTACCACGAGCTCTCGAGCGCGTCATTGGGGGCCTCGCGCGGCTCCACCGTGTCGCGCACCGCGAAGAAGATGACGCCGCCCAGGATGCCCGAGACCACCAGCCCCAGCGCGACGTAGGCCGCCTTCGAGACGGGCTCGCTCTCCACCTCGACCCGCAGGAGGCCGCTCTCGTCGGGCGACGCGGGCTGGTCGAAGAAGGCCTCCTCGTGGGCCGCGTCGTGCAACGGGCCGCCCACCGTGGGCAGGGCCCCGGGGCTGCCGTCACCGGGGTCGCCGAGGCCCAGCTCGTCGATGCGCAGATCGTCGTCGGGATCGGGGATGGCCGCCGGCCGATCCGGGCGCATGGCGCGGCTCGGCTCATCGAACCCGACCGGCAGCTCCATCGACGGCTGGCCGGCGAAGGCCCCCGACGGCGTGATCGCCGGGACGTCGGCGGCCGAGCGCAGCAGGTCATCGACCAGATCGCGCTCGGGGCCCCCGGTGGTCGCGCCCCTTCGGGCGGTCGGCGCGGCCGTGCCGGCGCGCGTGGAGGTCGCGGCGGGCGATGGGGGC
>CALBMW010000533.1 GCA_937896275.1 uncultured Myxococcales bacterium | reverse complement strand
TGGCGCTCACCGAGATCGCCCCCCGACGGAGGGCGCAGCGCGACGCGGCCTGACGGGTCGGTGGAGCGCGGCCGACGCTGCCGACCCCCAAATCGCCCGCGCCCCGGATCCAGCCCCATCCATCCCGTCACCCGAGCGCGCCCTCCGCGCGCTTGCGTCGGGCGCGCCGAGCGGTGTTCAATCCCGGCGATGCGCCGCCCCTCCCCTGCCCTCGCGCTGCTCGCGCTCCTCGTGACGGGCGCGGCGCTCGCCGAAGAGGCCGCCCCCGATCCGCCCGACCCGTCCCCGGCCGTCGAGGTGCTGCAGCGGCTGCCCTTCAGCCGAGCCGGGCGCTTCGCGGTGACCCCCTTCGTGGCCATCGTGCCCAACGACCCCTTCGTGACCTACTTCCCGGCGGGCCTTCGGGTGGGCCACTTCTTCAACGAGAGCTTCCAGAGCGAGGTGTCCGTCGCCTACCTCGACGCCCTGGCCGTGGACCGCGACCTGCGCGACCGCGTCGACTCGGAGGTTCGCCTTCAAGATCAACAAGTTGCGCGAGCCCAGTGGAGCGCATCCTGGACGCTGATCAACGCCAAGGGGCGCTTCTTGGGCGACGACGTGATCTACCTTCGCGGCCACCTGCTGGGCGGCTTCGGCGCGGTGCTGGTGCGCGATCCCGACGATGCGCTCGACGCTCGCCCCGAGGGCCTCTTTGGGCTCGGGCTCGAGACCCACGTCACCGACACCGGCAGCCTGCGCGTCGAGCTGCGGCAGGCGGTCTTCCAGCGCGCCCTGGGCGGCGCCCTGCTGCCGACCGAGATCTCCTTCGGCTACGCCTTCTACCTGGGCGGTCCGCTGGAGGGCGCCCGATGAACCTTCGCCTCGTCGCCGTCGCGCTGCTGTTCGCGGGCAGCGCCGCCGCCGCGCCGCCGCCCGCCGACCGCGTCCAGGGTGGCCTGATCAGCGGCCTCGACCCCTCGGCCCCGCTCTACACCCAGCTCCTCGTCGGCGGCTGGCTGGGCGTGGGCCTCGGCGACACCTGGCGCCTCGAACTCAGCGGCAGCTGGCAGGACGGCCTGGAGTCCGAGACCGACACCTCGACCTTTCTCCACGACGAGGCCCTGCTGTCCGACGGCGACGCGCTCGCCGATCGCACCCGGTGGACCGCCGATCTGCTCCTGCGCGCCGAGCCCCTGCGGGGCAAGATCGCCATCCTCCAGACCACACTCACCGGCTTCGCCGCGCACGTCGGCTTCGGCCCCGGCCTGCGCGCCCAGGCGTCGCGCGGCGGCGAAGAGCACCTGGCGCCGGCCTTCCTGGCCGCCACCGGCGTCGACCTGCGGCTGCTGGGCTGGTTGTTGCTGCGCTTCGATCTCCGCGGCTACGCGCTGCTGCGGCGCGACGACACCGTCGGCGGCGGCGCCGAGCTGCTCTTCGGCGCCGGAGCCCACCTGTGACCGCCGTCCTGGCGCTCGTCATCGGCCTGCTGGGCGCCGATCCGGCCGCCCTGGCCGCGTGGGGCCGCACGCCCGGTGATCGCGTGGCCCTGGCCGACGCGCTGGCCCGCGCCGCGCTGCCCCGCTTGTCGACGGCCGTCCTCACCGAGGTCCTGGTGATCGAGCGCGCTCAGCCGGCTCAGGTATCCCGCGCCCTCGACCGCTACCCCCTGTCGCTGCGCGGCGAGCCGCCCATCGATCGCGTCCTCGCCGCGCTGGCCGAGGCGCCCACCGCGGGGCTCAACGAGTCGAGGATCGCCCTGCGCGGCTTCCTGGTCGGGCAGGCCCTGCTGGTGACCGGCGAGCCGACCGCCGCGCTGCGCCAGCTTGGCCGCGTGCCGCCGGGCAGCCCCGCCTACGCGCCGGCCCGCTACCTGATGGGCGTGGCCCGGATCACGCCGCCGCTGTCCGATCTGAAGGCCGCCGCCACGCACTTCCGCGAGGCCATCATCGAGGCCGAGTCCAGCGCCCAGGCACCGCGCCGCGTCGTTGGGCAGGCCCGCCGACTGGCGCTCCTCGGCCTGGCGCGCCTGTCCTTCGAGGTGGGCAACAACGAGGTCGCGCTCTACTACGACCGACAGCTGCCGCGGCGCGCCCCCGAGCGCGTCGAGGCCAACTTCGAGGCCGCCTGGGCGCACCTGCTGCGCGGCGATCTGCCGCGGGCGCTCGGCGCGGTACACGGCGCGCGCTCGCCCGACGAACCGCACCCGGATCAGGCCGAGCTTCACCTGGTAGCCGGCGCGGCGCTGATGGGGCTGTGCCAGTACGAGCGCGGCCGTTGGGAGCTGGACGCCCTGCAGAGCCGCTACCTGGCGCACCTCGAGGCCGTCGAGCAGGCCGCGCTGGCGGTGAGTGAGGGCGCCAACCCACGCAAGCTGCTGGGCGCGGCGGGCGGCCTGCCCGAAGCGGTCCGCGACGCACTGCGCGCAGATCCTCGCGTCGCCAGCGCCCTCGCGGACGAGGCGGCCCTGACCGACGAGCTGAGCCGCGTCGAGGCCATCGCGACCGATCGCGGCGTGGATCTCTCACTCGTCACCGCGCGCGGCGTGACGCTGCTGGCGCGCGAGGGCGCGCGGGTCACCGCCGCGGTGGGCCACACCGTCACCGACATGGCCACCAACTGGCGCCGCCTGAGCGACGCCCGGGACGAGCTGCTGGTCGATCTGCTCGAGGCCGAGGGCTCGGCGCTCGAGACCGCCATCGAGGGCCGTCGCGAGGGCGCGGCCGAGGCCGCCGGCGATGCGCAGCAGGCCATCGCGCTGGGCGAGGACTGGCAGCGCTGGGAGGTTGACGCCACCTGGTGGCCCGACGAGCTCGGCGACTACCGCAGCACGCTGCCCGCGCGCTGCGGCGAGGCAAGACCATGAACACGATCAAGCCCTTGGCGCTGGTGCTGGCCTCACTGGCCGTGGCCGCGTCGGCCCAGGCCCAGCCCCCCGCCGACGGTGCCGCCGACGACTCGACCGAGGGCACGCGCACCCGCTTCTACGACTTCAACGAGCTCGAGCTGACCGGCAAGGCCGCCAAGCCGAACGTGCTCTACACCGACGCCCGTCAGCGAGCTCAGTTCGAGAGGATGTTCAAGCTGAGGCGCTCGTTCATGCCCGAGTTGCGGCGCTCCGCGGACGGCGCATCCTCGCCGGAGGGCGGCGGCAAGTGATCGATCTGGTGCCCGCCCTGATCGCCGCGCTGCTGGCGCCCACCGGCGTCGAGTGCGGCAACGCGCGCCAGGCGGCCTACGAGAAGGCGCGCGCCGCCACCGATCCGGCGGCCCTGTGGACGGTCGAGGCCCAGCTGCTGGCGCTGCCCGCCTGCCCGTTGTCGACGGAGGCGCCCGCCGCGCCGCCGCCCCCCACGCGGCTGAACCTGCCCGTCGAGCTGCCCGCCGGCCCCACGGGCCCAGGCGCCGGC
Source organism: uncultured Myxococcales bacterium (assembly GCA_937896275.1). GTDB lineage: Bacteria > Myxococcota_A > Bradymonadia > UBA7976 > UBA1532 > JACKDN01. Next base: position 3,125 of record CALBMW010000533.1, on the reverse strand, counting down.
CCGTGGGTGATGCTCGGTATCTCCGCGGCGCTGGTGGGCGGCCTGATTTACGTGGACGCCGCGGCGGACGGCCCGCGCGGCGACCTCGAGGCTGCCCAGGCGGCGGGTGATCGCGCCGGCTACGCCGAGGCCCGCGACACCTTCGAGATCTACCAATGGGTCGGCCGTGGCCTGACGGCTGGAGCGGCCGTGGCGGGCGTGACCGGGCTGCTGTGGCTGGCCCTGGGTGGCGACGACGATCCCGTGCAGCCGCGCCCCTGGTTCGGCCCCACGACCGCCGGCTGGCAGGTGAAGTTCTGATGCGTCGCCTGCTCGCGCCGGCCCTGCTGCTCGGGGGCTGCATCGTCACCGAGGAGGTGCCCGCGGGCGTCTTCAGCGACGCGGTGCAGTTCGACCTCCGGTGCGCCGAACGGGGCTACGAGGCCGCGGTCGGCTGCGTGCTGGCGTGCGGCGCGACGGCCAGCCCGGTGCTGGGGGTGGGCAGCGAGCTGCGCGAGTTCGTCGGCGCGGGCGCCACCTACGAGATCGCCACCGTCGATGACACCCCCTTCGACCCGCGCTGCGGCACCGCGCAGTACCGCACCTGCGTGGCCAACGCCTTCGGGGGGCTGGTCTGCACCCAGCAGAGCCGGCGCTACTGCGCGACGTGCACCGCCGACGGCGTGGCCATCGGCGACGACCGCGGCCGGACCGACGGGGCGCCGCTGCTGCCGGCCTCGCTGATCGGCCGCTCCGCCCTGCCGTCGATGTTGGCCGGAACGCTGCGCGGCGAGGCGGGCAGCTGCCTCGCCGGGTGCATCGCACAGATCACCCGGCCCGCGTGCGACGCGTGCGGTGAGCACGAGGGGTGCCTCGAGACCGGCTTCGGGCAGGTGTGCCATCCGCGGGGGCCGCTGGGCGTCGGCGAGAGCTGCCGAGGGCCGCAGGACTGCGCCTCGCTCGGGTGCGACGTCGAGGGGGGCCGCTGTGAGTGAGACGTGGGGCCAAGGCGCCCCCGACGAGCGCCTGCGCGGCCGGCGACCCCTGCTCGCGCTCGTGGCCCTGCTGGCGTGGGGGTGCGGGAACGAGCTGGAGTTGTCCGCCGGGCTGGCCGACGCGGCGCCCCGCGACACCGTGGCCGTGCGCACCCGCCCGGTCTGCGGCAACGGCGTCCCGGAGACCGGCGAGGAGTGCGACGACGGCAACGCGATCGAGGACGACGGCTGCGACTCGAACTGCCAGGCGCCCTGTGGGCCGCGGGAGTTGGCGGTGCTCGGCTGCGGGACCGGCCGCACTTTCATGGATCGGGTCGAGCTGTACAGCCACAGCATGATGAAGTGGGTCGTCGCCGAGGCGACCCGCACCACGCAGATCTGCCGCACGGTCGAGGGCGCGACCTTCGAGGTGGCCGTCTGCCGCAACGGCAACTGCCTGAACATCCTGTCGCCCCAGGGCAGCGGGCGAGCCTGCGCCAAGCCCTGCCTGAGCACGGTGGCCTGCCCTGCCGGTCAGGTGTGCGTCGAGACCTGGATCGACGGCGACGGGGTCGACATCCCCGAGCAGGAGCGCCGCGGGCCCGGCCCCCAGCCGACCAGCCGCGGCTGGTGCCTGCCCTCGGTCGGCGGTGGGGTGGGCGACCGCTGCGGCACCTGTGGCCTGGGTCTGAACTGCAATGAAGTCGCGGGGTTGGAGGACCAGTTCCTGTGCATGCCCAGCTGCGAGGCCGACGCGGACTGCCCCGGCGCCGCGCTGTGCAGCAGCGCCTACTCGGTACACACCGGCGACCCCAACGGGCGCAGCTGCTTCCACTCGGTCAACGCGCCGCCCGGCACCCGGGTGGACCGAGAGGCGAGCTGCCCGCGCATGCTGGCGTTGCCGGTCGAGGTGGTCTCGAGCGTCTGCGAGGCCGGCTGCGCGCAGGTCTACGACACGTGCGGCGCCTGCTTCCAGGACGACGCGGGCGACTGCCGCGCCCAGAGCTGGTGCCGCGCGCAGTGCCATGCGGGGGGGGCTTGGGCCTTCTTCGCGTGCCTGGCCGATCGCGGCGAGTGCGGCAGCCTCGACGCCTGCCGGGGCGCCGAGACGGGCGTGGGCTTCTACTGCACGGTGGGCTGCGAGGACGACACCGACTGCCCGACGGGCGGATGGACCTGCGCCGACTTCGGCGAGGGGCTCGGGCGGCGCTGCGTGGCGCCCACGCCCGACGCGCTGAACGACGGGTCCGGCTTCGATCTGGTCCCTGAGCGCAACTTCCCGGCCCCGGAGTGCGCCGACGACGTGGACGCCTTCTGCTCCTTCGAGAGCGCGTGCGACGTCGACTGCGCGCGCACGCTGGGCTGCGGCGATGTACCCGGCGCTGGCCAGTGCCGTGAAGACGGCAGCCTGGTCTTTTGCGAGCAGCATCACGCGGTGCGCATCGACTGCGCCGCGCGCGACCGCCCCTGCGGCTTCGACGCCGCGCTCAGCCGCTTCGACTGCCTCGAAGGGCAGACGCCATGAGGGTGGGCGTGCTCAGCGTGGCGTTGCTGGCGGGCTGCAACACGGCCGCGCAGTTCGACGTCGAGGCCGAGGAGGTCGCCGAGCTGGCGGTGGTGGGCGTGCAGGGCGCGTGCGAGGGCGAGGGGCAGCAGGCGGCCGTCGTGCTGATCAACCAGAAGGGTGGCCCAGTGCGGCTGGGTGGGCGGCGCCTGCGAGCCCTGCCCACGGGCGCAGCGACGGCCTTCACGGTGCAAGACGCCTTCGTCGATGGCAGAGCCGTGACGGTCACCGTGACCGCCGTGGAGGCCGTGCAAGCGCCGGCCGGCGTCCCCTTCGCGGCCGTGCTCGAGCGCTCCGGTGCCGCCTGCGGGGCGCTGCCGACGGGGCCCTGGGCCGCGCGCTGCAACTTCACCCCCTGCGCCGGGGCGAGCGACGCCTGCGACATCATCCACGGCTGCTGCCCGGGCGAGCAGGTGTGCGTGGGTCGGCCCGAGGAGGGCGCGCTGAGCCAAGCGTGCGCGACGCCCACCGAGGACTGCGGGGAGCCGTGCGGCGCGGACGCGGTGTGCGTCGACGGCGTCTGCGTGGCGCACCTGTTCGGGCCGGTCGACGCGGACGACGCGCTGGTGCAGCACTTCGCGGGCACGGCCGCCGCGCTGCTGCCCACG
>CALBMW010000532.1 GCA_937896275.1 uncultured Myxococcales bacterium | reverse complement strand
GGTCGCGTCTGCCGAGCCCCGATCGGGCGAGGCGGCGTCACGCGGGCCCAGGTCCAGCTGATCCGAGGCGTCGGTGTCGCCCCCGGAGCCGTCGTCGCGCGGAGCGTCCCGCGGGCCGCAGCCCAGGCCCCCGGCGAGCGCCACCCCGATGCACAGTCGAGCGAGCGAGGACTTCTTCATGACACGCTTGTAGCGCACTCGCGCGCCGCCCGGCTGGGGTGCCCTGCAGATGTGCCCCGTGTGAGCGCCTCGAGGGCGCCGAGAGGGTCACTCCCCATGCTCAGTCACTGAGACGCCGCGCGGCGGGAAGCCGCCGCCCGCGTGAGGCGCGCGAGCGGCGGCGAGCAGGGCGTGGCGCCAGGGTTGCATGGCCCAATGGCCTCGACACCCGCAGCGGAGCCCGCGAGCAACCGCGGGTGTCTCTGCCAGACGCGGCCCCGGGCCCGTCGTCGGTCCCGGTGGAGTGCCGTCATGCTGCGCCTCGTCATGAGCCATTTGCTGCTCGATCGCACGAAATCGCTGCTCACCTGCGTCGCGATCGGCGGCATCGTCGCCCTGCTGCTCCTGCTCGAAGGTTTCGAGCAGGGGCTCGCGGAGCAGCTCCGGCGCGCGGTCCTCGACCGGGGCGGCGGCCTGATCCTGACCCAGGCCGGGGTCTCGAACATGACCGCCGCCCGCTCCGTGCTGCCGCAACTCTCCCGCAATGAGGTTGAGTCGGTCGCCGGCGTCCGCACCGCGAACCCCCTGACGGGTCTCCCTTTGATCTACGACGCGAACGGACGCAAGACCCCGTTCGTCCTCATCGTGTACGACACCGTCGGCGGTCCGACCCGCATCGTCACCGGCCGCGCGGTCCGAGCACAGCGCGAGATCGTCATCGATCGGTCACTGGCACAGCGTTACGATCTCGTACCGGGAGGCTCCTTCGTCGTCGCGGACGAGCGGTTCGAGGTCGTCGGCATCTCCGAAGGCACCGCGGCGCTGTTCACGCCCTTCGCCTTCACGAACTTCGAGTCGCTCATCCACCTCTACCTACGCGCCGATCTGGCCCGAGACATCAGCAGCTTCCCACTCCTGAGCTTCCTCCTCGTCGACCTCGTACCGGGGGCCGACCCTGAGACGGTCGCGCGGGCCATCGAGGCGTCCGTGCCCTCGGTCGACGTCTTCGAGCCCTCGGTGCTCGCCGAGAACGACGCGAAGCTCGGCGACGCACTCTTTGGCGCCGCGTTCCACCTGCTCGAGGGCATCGGGTCGCTGATCGGCGTCCTCGTCGTCGCCATGCTCATGCTGGCATCGGTGGGCGGTCGCCTGCGCGAACTCGGCGTGCTCAAGGCCATCGGATTCAGTAACCGGCGGTTGTTCGCCGTCGTGACCGGCGAGGCGGTCGTCGTCACCCTGCTGGCCATGCCGATCGGCCTCGGCCTGGCCCTCGCCATCGCCGCGCTGGTCGAGGCGACCGAGCCCCTGTACCTCGCTCTGCCCTTCGAGCGCAGCGCGATGGCACGAACGCTTCTGCTGTGCCTCGGCTTCGCCATCCTGGGCGCGCTCGCGCCCGCCCGCAGCGTCGGTCGCGTCGACCCGGCCCAGGCGTTCCGCCGATGATCCTGCGTTGGACCCTGCGCAGCTTCCTCGAGAGCCCGTTCGCGGTCGCGGGCAGCGCGGCAGCGGTCGCCGCGGCGCTGGCTCTCGTGATGCTCTTTGAAGGCATCTGGCAGGGCGAAGCGAAGCAGGTCGTGGCCTACGCCGAGAACGTCGACGCCGACGTCTGGGTCATGCAACACGGTGTCGCCAACATGCACATGGCGACCTCGCTCATCCCGGACGACAGGCGCGCCGACGTCAGCGAGGTTCAAGGCGTCGTCGACGTCGCGCCGATCCTCTACCTGAACACACTCGTGACCGCCGGCGAGCGCCAGGCCTTCTCCTACGTCGTCGGCATCACCGAGTTCGCGCCGCGCGGAGGACCTTGGTCCATCGCGAGGGGCCGCCACACGGTCCGGCCCGGCGAGGCCATCATCCCGGAGGTGCTCGCCTCGCTGTCGGGCATCGACCTGGCCGGTCGCGTGCGCATCGCGGATCGCTGGTTTGACGTTGTGGGCCTGTCGCGCGGCACCTACTCGATGGCCAACCCTGTGACCTTCGTCCACGCCACGGACCTGGCGGACCTGATGTCCATCCAAGGATACGACAGCTACCTCCTCGTCCGGACCGCCTCCGGCGCGAGCCCGCGGGACGTCGCCCGACGCATCGAGCAAACCGTCGAGGGCGTCTCCGCCCTGACACGGACCGACTTCGTGGAGAGCGACCGCCGCATGGCCATGCAGATGGGCGTGGAGATCATCCAGCTCATCACGACGATCGGCCGTGCGCTCGCTGCCATCCTGGTCGCCTTCACGCCGACGCGCTCACCGTCGAGGCCAACGTGCTGATTCCTGCCATGCTCGCTCCGGGCGGTGTCCGTTCGGCCCAGCCCCGCGCCAGGCGCCTGCTCGACCGCCTTGGGCTGACGGCCCGTCGCCGCGCCCTGCCCCGTACGCTCTCGGGCGGCGAGAAGCAGCGCGTGGCGATCGCGCGCGCCCTCATCAACAATCCCCCGCTGATCCTCGCCGACGAGCCCACCGGCAACCTCGACTCCCAGAGGGGCCAGGAGGTCATGATGATCCTGCACGACGTCGCCCGCGACGAGGGTCGCTCCGTGGTGCTCGTCACGCACGACACGCGCGTCGAGGACGTGGCCGACCGCGTTCTATGGCTCGAGGACGGGAAGATCAGTGACCGCAAGGCGGAGGAGCACGCGTGGGTGCGCGACCCCGTGTGCGGGATGCGCGTCCACGCGTTGACTGCCGACCTCACGCTCGACCGCGGGGGCACGCGCTACGTGTTCTGCTCGACGCGCTGCCGGGAGCGCTTCGTCGAGGACCCAGATGCGTACCGCCGGCGCCCCGTCACCTCAGGGTGACCGAGGCGTGACTCGCACGGGCCGGCTCAGTCGCCGCCACCCCCCCCGCGGTCGTCGCGCGCGGAGGCCTTTCGGCGCAGGGAACGCAGCAGGCCGTACGTGAGCCATGTGAGGACGGCCACCGCGGGCACGCCGAGCGCCCACCAAAGAATCACTCCGGCCACGTGGTCCATGTGCGTCTCCTCGTCGATCCTTCTCGTCGACCGCTGCCCCGCAGAACGCTGCCCCGCAGGATCTGCCTTCCCCACACCGCCCGGCGCCAACGCGGCGCCCTCGAGCGTCTCAGCGGCGCGCGCTGCGGGCACCACGGACGGCCCGGCCACCGCCGGGGCGCGGGAACCAGCGGGGCGTGGCCTCCGCATAGTGCGCCCAAGATTCGCCGAACTCGACCGCCACCTCGCTCTCCTCGCGATGAGCGAGGCGCACGTAGACCGTGAGCAGGATGGGGAACATGACGAGCGTGACGAGCGTCGGCCACTGAAACAGAAATCCGACCATGATCAAGATGAATGCCATGTACTGCGGGTGCCTGATGCGGGCGTAGGGGCCGGAGACCGCGAGCGTGCCCGTCTGCTGGGCCCGGTAGAGGACGCGCCACGCGGCGGCGAGCAAGAAGAAACCGGCCACGACGAGCACGTTGCTGAAGATGTGGATCGGGTTCAGGTGCGGATCGCCACGAAATCCGAAGACGCGGTACCAGATGTGACCGGCATCGTGCGAGAGGAAGTCGACGCCAGGGAATCGCGCCGTGAGCCACCCCGAGAGCAGGTAGATCGTGAGCGGGAAGCCGTACATTTCGACGAAGAGCGCCACGATGAAAGCGGCGAAGCTGCCGAAGGTGCGCCAATCGCGCTTCGTCTTCGGCTTGAAGAAGCTGAACGCGAAGAGGATGAAGACGGCCGAGTTGATGACGACGAGCGCCCAGAGGCCGTAGGCCGGGATGTCTTGACCGTCGTGGTTCACCGTGCGCCTCCCTGGTGGTGGCCGCGTTCGTCCTTTGGGTCACCGATCGTCGCGCCGCCGCCGTGCCCGTGGTGCATGAAGATGTGGAGCAACGCGCACGTGAGCAGGAGGAGCCAGGGCAAGGCACCGAGGATGTGAGCGGCGTGCTCTTCCCAAAGGAAGAACACCGCGACCGCGGCAAAGAGTATGGCCCCGAGCCACCAGGGTAGACGGGGAAGATGGAACCTGAACGTTGGTCGTGTTGTCCTCACGAAGTGCCACCTCCCAGGGTCCCTCAACGACCAGCGGTGCGCCGCCGGCGGGCCAAACCACTCGAGCGAACGCGCATCCCGCTGGCCGGGCCGGTCACGCAGCACGACAGAACGCCGCGCCCGTAGGGCTCAGCGGTGCAAGACACGTTCCCAGACGGGCACCCGATCGCGTCCGTGGCCCGCGATTCGCCGGGTCATCGCGGAACCTGCCTGCGTCGTTACGAAGCAGTGCTCGCCCGTGAACGAGCCCATTCAACTGCTGTACGCGCCCTGCCTGCCCGACCAGGGGACGACAGACGACTGGAGGGCAGCCGAGTCGGCCGCATCGCGATCACGCTGCGACGCTGCGAAGGTGGGGCACCACGAATACCGGGCGGACGGCGGCATGGTGCTTGCTCGACTCAGGCTGCATCCAACATTCCGAGGATCCCAATGCGCCAACCATTCCTGTCCTCTTCCGCCCTCGTGTTTACCGCAGCCCTCGTGTTCACCGCACCGCTGTTCGGCTGTGGTGGTGCGCCCGGCACCGCGCCCGATGACATGAGCGCGGCCGCTCACCGCCGAGAAGCAAGTCGCCACGCCGAGGACGACCAGCGCCCTTCCGACCTCGATGAGTGGCCCGACCTGCTCGACCCCGACCTGCACTTGTCCGCAGCCGACCGCCACGCGGCGCACGCGGAGGCCCACCGCGCCGCGGCCGAGACCCTGGAACGCTTCGAGGACTCTCGGTGCGTCGGCATCCCGCCCACTGCGCGCGCTGTGTGCCCGCTGATGGCCGGAGTCGAGCGCGTGGATCTCATCGTTGGGGGCGTGCGCATTCACTTGACGGACGGGCAGGACACCGAGCAGGTCGTCACGGCTGCCCGGTGCCACGCGGCCTTCGGGCGCAGTCAGGCTCGGGAAGGTATGCCGGGGTGTCCGCTGTACCTGCGCGACCTGGAGATCGAGCAGAGCGGACCTCACACCCTCGACCTGCGCACGCCCCACGAGGAGGACGTCCGCGCGCTCCAGCGGCGGGCGTCCGGCCACGCGCCGGCCGCCCCGCCGAGTCAGTCGTCCCCTGCGCCTGGGCCATAGGTGCGCGCGTCGCGCGCCACTCGAGACGGCGCGGGGCCCTCGGGCTTCCGCGCCGTCGCGATGAACAGGGTGCCCGCGTTGAAGGTGCGCACCGACACGAAGCCGAAGACCCGGCGCATCGCGGCGGCAAGGTCACGATCCGGGTCCCACGCCGTGGGTCCGGTGTAGATCCGACGCAGTAGCGGGTTCAGCCAAGCCAGGCGGCGGCCGAAGAGTCGCCCGTCGCAGACGCTGAGCACGCCGCCGGGGCGGAGCACGGCCCGACTGCGTTCGAGCGCCCTCTCGTAGTCGGGCACCACCGACAGGGCGAGCACCGACACGACCGCGTCGAAGGGCGCGTCGCCCACCTCGAGGGCGGCGGCGTCACCCTGCACGAAGCGTACGTTCTCCCAGCCGCGCGCCCGGGACAGCGCCCTCGCGGCGTCGAGCATGTCAGCGCTGTAGTCGAAGGCCACGATCTCGCCGGTGGGGCCGACGCGCGCCTGCAGGTAGCCCAGGTTGCGGCCGGTGCCACAGCCGATCTCCAGCGCGCGCTGTCCGGGGCGGAGGCCGGCGGCGTCGACCGCGGCACGCCGGATGGCGCGGTGCCGAGCGAGGAAGGTCACCCAATCCTGCGCGGCGTAGAGCCGCGGGTGCTGCCCCCATGTCCGGTAGACGCGCCGGATCGTGTCGAGCGGTGGCTCAGCTCCGCGCGAGCTTGGGCGCGCCATGGTCGGCCTCCTCGACGTGCATCGGCAGGTAGCCTGCCAGTGAGCGCCAGACAGCGCGGGCCCCCTCCGAGCGAGGCCCGGGCGTGCGCGCGGTCATCGGTCGCGCCCAGGGTCTGCCCCCGACCGGTCCACGCCTCACACCTCCGCCCGGCGCAGTCGCAGCGCGTTGCCGATCACCGACAGCGAGCTGAAGCTCATCGCGGCCGCGGCGATCATCGGGCTGAGCAGCACACCGAACAGCGGGTACAGCACGCCGGCCGCGACGGGTATGCCGACCGCGTTGTAGAAGAAGGCGAAGAACAGGTTCTGCTTGATGTTGCGCATCGTACGACGCGAAAGGCGCCGCGCGCGCACGATGCCGCGGAGGTCGCCCTTCACCAGCGTCACGCCGGCGCTCTCCATCGCGACGTCGGTGCCGGTGCCCATCGCGATGCCGATCTGAGCCTGGGCCAGAGCGGGCGCGTCGTTGACGCCGTCACCGGCCATCGCCACGACGCGCCCGGCGGCCTGCAGCGCCTTGACCTTCTCGGCCTTCTGGTCGGGCAACACCTGGGC
>CALBMW010000531.1 GCA_937896275.1 uncultured Myxococcales bacterium | reverse complement strand
TGTCGCCAAGTGGCGCGACGCGGCGCGCACCAGCGCATCGGGCTCGTCGCCTGCCGCGCGGAGCGCGCAATCGAGATCGTCGCGCGCCTCGGCGCTCGGCGAACGCACGGGCATCAGGTGATCGAGGTAGATGCGCAGGCCGGCCAAGGTCGGCACGCGGCCCGCAGAAGCGTGTGGCTGCTCGAGGAGGCCCGCGACGGTGAGTTCGTTCATCACGACGCGAACCGTCGCGGGGCTGACCGCGAGGCGCGTGCTGCGCAACACCGCAGCGGAGCCTACCGGCCCCCCCGAGTTCAGGAAGCCGGCCACGACTCCGCGCAGCACGCCCGCGGCGCGCGGGCTGAGCACGGCTTCGAAGGCGCCTCGGCGCCCCCGGCCCTCGGTCCGGGTCGGGCGGTTCGTCACGGGGGCCGATCATGGACGCGGGCGCAGAGCGAGTCAAGACGGAAGCTGCCGAAAAATCAGATGCTTAGACGCGCTCAGCGCGGCTCGGAGACCAGATCGAGCACCACCCTGTTCAGCACCGCGCGCCCTCGATCGGTCGCCGCCCAGCGCCGGGCGTCGATCCGCAACTCACCCCGCCGAGCGAGCCGCCTCGCGGCGGCGCCGAAGCGCGCCTCGAGATCCGCGTCGACCCGCACGCCGCGGTCGAGGCGGAGCCCGGTCAGGATCCGCTCCTCGAGCAGCGTCTCGGCGTCGAGGACCTCGCGCCACGACTCGGCCGGCGCCCCGCTCAGCGCGGCCGCCATGTACCGGCCGGCGTGCCGTTCGTTCTCCCAGCGCTCGCCCCTGCGCCCGTCGCTCAGGAACCCGTGCGCGCCGGCGCCGAGCGCCAGGTAGGGCTGACCGGTCCAGTAGAGCGTGTTGTGGACCGCCTCGTGACCGGGGAGCGCGGCGTTTGAGATCTCGTAGGGCAGCACGCCGCGGGCGCGCAGGGCGGCCCGGATGGCGTCGTAGGCCACGGCGAGATCGTCGTCGGGCGCGGTGAGCGCCTCGCCGCGCCGGGCACGAGCGCCGAAGCTCGTGCGGGCCTCGATGGTGAGCTGGTAGGTCGACACGTGGGTGGGCGCCAGGTCGCACGCCAGGTCGACGTCCGCCAGCGCGGCCGCCAGCGTCTGCCCCTGCTCGCCGTGCATCAGATCCAGGCTGAGCGCCTCGAAGCCCACGCCGCGGGCCAGCGCCACCGCGCGCCGCACGTCGTCGGCGGTGTGGGCGCGGCCCAGGCGCAGCAAAAGCGCGTCGTCGAAGCTCTGAGCCCCCAGGCTGAGCCGGTTGACCCCCGCGAGGCGCAGCCCACGCAGGCGCGCGGCGTCGACGTCCTCGGGGTTGCACTCGATCGTGATCTCGGCGTCGGCGGCCAGGCCAGGGCCCGCCGCGACCGCGTCGATGACCGCGCCGACGCAGGCCGCCGGCCACAGGCCCGGCGTGCCGCCGCCGAAGTACAGGCTCACGGCTGGGCCCAGGTGCGCGAACGCGGGCGCCCGCGCGCTCAGCTCCGCGAGCACCGCGTCGCGGTAGCGAGCGTGCGGGATCTCGCGGGTCACGGCCACCGTGAAGTCGCAATAGGGGCAGTGGCGCGCGCAGTAGGGGTAGTGCACGTAGATGCCGAAGCAGGCGAGCGTCGGCGCGTCAGGGAGCCGGTTCATGGGCGACACCCTGACGGCCGCGGCGGCAACCCGTCCAGCCGGCCCCGGGGCGCCGCGCTTGAATCCGTGGGCCCACGCCGGTAAACGGGCGCACCATGCAAACGCTCATCTACCTCGACAACGGCGCGACGACGCCCCTGGACCCGGTGGTCGCGGCCGGGCTGGCCGAGCGTCACCTCACGCTCTTCGGCAACCCCTCGTCGACGCACCCCCCCGGGCGCGCCGCCGGCAAGGCGCTCGAGGCGGCGCGCGACCAGCTCGCGCGCCGCCTCGGCGGTCGCGCCGACGAGGTGATCTTCACCAGCGGCGGCACCGAGTCGTTGGGGATGGCCGTGCTGGGCAGCGCGGGCGAGACGCCGCGCCGCGTGGCGATCTCGGCGGTGGAGCACCCGGCGGTGGTCGAGGCGGCGCGGGTGCTCGAAGGGCGAGGCTGGGGCCTCGACGTCGTGCCCGTGGACGCGTGGGGCCGGGTGACCCGGGACGCCCTCGCGGGGGCGATCGGGCCCGAGACGGGCATCGTGGCGGTGATGCTGGCCAACAACGAGGTGGGCACCCTCAACGATCTGCCCGGGCTGGCGCGCGTGGTGCGGACGCGAGCGCCCAGGGCGCGGCTGGTGGTGGACGCCGTCCAGGCCCTCGGCAAGCTGCCCTTCTCGGTCGCCACGCTGGGGGCGGACTGCGTGGCGGTGACCGCGCACAAGCTGCACGGCCCCAAGGGCGTGGGCGCGCTCTGGACGCGCGTGGCGCTGCGCCCGCTGCTGCGCGGCGGTGGTCAGGAGCGTGGGCTGCGCGGGGGCACCCAGTCGGCGCCGCTGGCGTGGGCGCTGGCCGAGGCCGCCGATCGCATGGCCATGGACGCCGCCCGCGTCACGACACTGCGCGACCGCCTGTGGGCCGCGCTGCAGGCGGAGCTGCCCGGCGTCCGGCTCACGGGCGCCCCGCTCGACGGCCCGCGCCTGGGCAACAACCTGCACGTCTGCGTCCCCGGCTTGCCCTCCGAGCCCCTGCTCAACGCGCTGTCGGCGGCCAACCTGTGCGCCTCGGCGGGCAGCGCGTGCAGCGGCGGCAAGTTCAGCGACACGCTGAGCGCGATGGGCTTGAGCCGCGACGCGGGCGCCTGGCTGCGCCTGACGCCCGGGCGCCTGAACACCGAAGACGAGATGGACGAGGCCGCCCGGCGGATCGGGCGCGCGACCCGTGCGCTGCGAGCGGCGCATGTCTGAGCAGACGGTCCGCGCGCCCACCGATCTGCTGCTGTGCCGCCTGGGCGAGCTCTGGCTCAAGGGCCGTAACCGCGCCCAATTCTTCCAGCAGCTCGTCCGCAACCTGCAGTCGGCGCTGTCCGCCGAGCTGCGCGGGGCGCAGGTTCAGCCGACGCACGGCCGAATCTTCGTCAAGCTCAATGATCCCAACGACTTGTCGCGCGCCATCGCGCTCGCCTGCGACACGCCGGGGCTGAGCAGCGTGAGCCCGGTGCGGCGGGTGGAGGCGTCACTCGAGGTGATCACGGCGGCGGCCGTCGAGATGACCGCCGCCGAGTGGCCCGACGCGGCCGGCGCCTTCGTGGGCACCTTCGCGGTCGAGGCGAAGCGCACCGACAAGGCCTTCCCGCTCACGTCGCCCCAGATCAACCGGCAGGTGGGCGGCACGATCCAGGACGCCACGGGGCTGCCGGTGGATCTGCGCGCCCCCGACCGGAAGCTGGGCATCGAGGTGGGCGCGGACCGGGCGCACCTGTGGGCCCACACCTTCCGCGCCGCGGGGGGGCTGCCGGTGGGCACCGCCGGGCGGGTGATGCTGCTCCTGAGCGGGGGCATCGACTCGCCGGTGGCCGGCTACCTGGCGCAGAAGCGGGGCTGCGCGGTCGACGCGGTCTACTTCCACTCCCCGCCCTTCATCAGCGAGGCCAGCCGCGACAAGGTCGAGGCGCTCGCCCGCATGCTCGCGCCGCGCCAGCAGCGCCTGCGCCTGCACGTGGTGCCCTTCACCGACATCCAGCGCACGATCAAGGAGAGCGGCGGCGACCGCCTCACCGTGCTGCTCTACCGGCGCTTCATGTACCGCATCGCGGCGCGCCTGGCAGAGCGGCGCAAGTGCAAGGCGCTGTGCACGGGCGAGAGCCTGGGGCAGGTGGCCAGCCAGACGCTCGAGAACCTGCGGGTCGTGGACGCGGTGACCGATCTGCTCACGCTGCGCCCGCTGATCTGCTTCGACAAGCAGGAGACGATCACCCTGGCGCGCCGGATTGGGAGCTTCGACACGTCGATCCTGCCGCACCAGGACTGCTGCACCCTGTTCGTGCCGGCCAACCCGGCGGTGAAGGCCACGCCGAAGGCCCTCGATCGCGCCGAGCGCGGGCTCGACGTCGAGGGCCTCGTCGAGGCCGCCGTGCAGGCCACCGAGGTGGTGGAATTCGACGCCGACCGGCGCCGTTGAAGCCGCCGTGGGCCGCGCGACGCACCTTCCGCTCCTCCTGACCGCCTGCTTCGTGGTCGGGGCGCCGCGCGCCCACGCTGCGCCCGCCCCGGCCCCCCCCGACGCCTTCGCGCCCTACGCCTGGCTGCCCGGCGCTGCCGAGCGGCCGACGCTCGTCCGCCTGGCCGATCGCTTCCCCACCCCGACCGGGTTCACCCGGATCGGGCTGCCCGTGGGCAGCTTCGGCGCCTGGCTGCGCGGCCTGCCGGTGCGCACCGACCGGACCGACGTGCGCGCCTACGACGACCGCCGGCTCGGGCGCCCGTCGAGCGCCATCGTGTTCCTGGACGTCGGCGCGCGCGACCTGCAGCAGTGCGCGGACACCGCCCTGCGCCTGCACGCCGAGTACCTGTGGAGCCACGGGCGGGCCGAGCAGGCCGCCTATCACTTCACCAGCGGCGACCGATCGGCCTGGAAGGACTGGCGGCGCGGCGAGCGCTTCGCGGTCCACGGCGCCAAGGTGGAGCGCGTCCGGAGGGGCGCCACCGCCAACAGCCACGCGGCCTTTCGCGGCTGGCTGACCCACCTGTTCCGCTACGCCGGCACGCAGTCCCTGCGCTTCGACAGCGCCCCCGTCGGGGCGCGGCCGCTCATGCCGGGCGACGTCTTCGTCCAACCTGGGGGCCCCGGGCACGCGGTGATGCTGCTCGACGTCGCCGAGGGCGCGGACGGGCGACGGGCGGCCCTCGTCGGCCAGGGCTTCATGCCCGCCGAGGAGCTGCACGTGCTGACACGGGTGGGGGCGGACGTGCTCGACGGCGTGTGGTTCGTGCTGCCGACCGGTGGGGGTGTCCTGGACACGCCGTCGTGGCGACCCTTCTCGCGAGCGGACGCGCGCCGCTTCCGGTGATAGAGTGCGGGCCCGACGACGCGCGAGAGAGACCGATGCCCGATCTTTTCAACCCGACCGAGGAGCACGCGGCGCTGCGCCGCATGGTGCGCGACTTCGCCGAGAGGGAGGTCGATCCGCAGGCGGCCGAGCACGACCGCGCCGAGCGCTTCAACAAGAAGCTCTTCGGCAAGCTGGGCGATCTGGGCCTGCTGGGCATCACGGTGCCTGACCGGTTCGGCGGCTCGGACATGGACGCGACCGCCGCGGTCATCGCGCACGAGGAGCTGGCGTCGGCCGATCCCGGCTTCTGCCTGGCCTACCTGGCCCACTCGATGCTGTTCGCCCACAACCTCGCGCAGAACGGCAACGACGAGCAGCGCACCCGCCTGCTGCCGGGGGCGTGCAGCGGGGCGCTGATCGGCGGCATGTGCATGAGCGAGCCGGGCGCGGGCACCGACGTGTTGGCGCTCAGCACCACCGCGCGGCGGGACGGCGACGGCTATCGACTGGACGGCGCCAAGATGTGGATCACCAACGGCGCGGTCGACGATCACACCCTGGGCGACGTGTTCCTGGTCTACGCGCGGGTCAAGGGCGCGCCGCGCAGCGCGCTGAGCATGTTCATCGTCGAGCGCGGCATGGCGGGCTTCTCGTTGGGCCAGAAGCTGCGCGACAAGCTGGGGGTGCGGGCCTCACCCACCGCCGAGCTCGTCTTCGAGGACTGCCCCATCCCGGCCGCCAATCGGGTCGGCGAGGAGGGCTGTGCCACGCTGCACATGATGCGCAACCTCGAGATCGAGCGGCTGACGCTGGCCGCCATGAGCCTGGGCATCGCGCGCCGCTGCATCGAGGTGATGAACCGCTACGCCAGCGAGCGCCGATCCTTCGGCCAGCCGCTGCGCGCCTTCGGACAGATCCAACGCCACCTCGCCGAGAGCTTCGCCGAGTTCCAGGCCGGCCGCAGCTACGTCTACCAGGTGGCCAACAACCTCACCCTGAGCGGCACCGGCAACCGCGTCGACAGCGACGGGGTCAAGCTCTACTGCTCCACGATGGCCAAGAACGTGGCGGACCGGGCCATCCAGGTGCTGGGCGGCTACGGCTACGTGGGCGAGTATCAGGTCGAGCGCCTTTGGCGCGACGCCAAGCTGCTCGAGATCGGCGGCGGGACGCTCGAGGCGCACCAGAAGAACATCACGCGGGACCTCGCGACCCGGTCGCACATCAAGTAGCCCGCAGGTCGATCGCCCCCCTTTTGCGCAGCAGCCCCGCGGCGTATCGTCGCCGCCATGAGCGAACCGACCTCTGTCCCCCGGGCGGTCACGCGCGTCGCGCGCGTCACCCTCCACCGCAACGGCGCCCTCGTGGTGCGCACCGGCGAGGGCCCCGCGGGGGCGGTCGAGGTGGTCGACCTGCCTCTGCTGCACGCATCCGACGCCCTCCGCGTGCGACCCGTGTCGGGCGAGGTGCGCGACGTGCGCGAGGCCTGCCGTCTGGCCACCAGCCCGACCGCGCCGAGCAGCGCCCACGCCGACGAGCTGCGGCGCCTCACGCTGACGCTGGCCGAGCTCGACGACCGCATCGCCACGCTGGAGGAGCGCCGCGCGCTCTACGCCGGCCTCGAGCCCTCGACCCCCCCCGACCGCGCCGTCCAACTGCCCGATCCCGCGAGCCTGATCGCCCTGCACGCCACCGTCGGGCAGCGCCTCGACGCGCTCGACGGCGAACTCGACGCGCTGCGCCGCCGCCGCACCGAGGTCAGGGACGCCCACGATCGTCACCGGGGCGCGCTCGATCCCGATCCCGCGCCGCCCCGCTTCCTGCGCGGCGTTCGCTTCACCCTCAGCGAAGCGAGCGCCTTCGAGATCGAGTACTTCGTCGAGGCCGCCCGCTGGGTGCCGAGCTACACGCTGGACCTGGACGGCGAGTCGGCCCGGCTGCGGCTCGACGCGCTCGTGGCCCAGGCCAGCGGCGAGGACTGGGGCGACGCGCAAGTCCTCGTCTCGACAGCCGATTTGAGCCGTGAGACCGCGCTGCCCGAGCTCACGTCGTGGCGCATCGGCACCGCGCAGCCGTCGAGCCGCCCGGCCTTTCGCCCG
>CALBMW010000530.1 GCA_937896275.1 uncultured Myxococcales bacterium | reverse complement strand
ACCAGTTGATCAGGGAGTTGACTCCCGAGGTGGAGAAGGCCGGGGATCCGCAGCGTTGAAAATTGCTCTATGCCGCCTGCTCCACCTGTCACATGCTGGGTGATTCCGGCACCGCGGTGGGGCCCGCCCTGCGCGCCGCGACGCGCGACGCCGATCCAGCGGTGCGTCGACACGCGATCGGCGCGCTGGCCGTCGCGCGGGACGCGGGCGCCGGACCCACGCTGGCGCGCTGCCTGAGCGACGCGGTGGACGAGGTCCGCGCGGCGGCCCGTGACCCTCACCCCGAGGTGCGCGCGCGCGCGGCGGATGGGCTGCGGCGCCTGTCCTCCGAGCCCACGACGGGCTGATTTCCTCGTCGCCGTGATGCGCGCGGCCCTCGTCACGGGTGACTCGCATCAGAGTCACCGTCGGGTTAGGCTCCCCTCCGATTTGGGCCCGTGCGGCCCAGGGAGGCACCATGAACGCACCGACGCCCGACGCCCCACGCCGCGTCGGCATCATCTTCTCGGGCGGCCCCGCACCGGCCGCGAACGCGGTGATCTCGGCCGCGGCCGTCTCGTTCCTCGAGGACGGCCGCGAGGTGATCGGCTTCTTCCACGGGTACTCGGATCTGGTGGACTACCACCCGGTCAGCCACCGGCTGCTGCCGGACGTGCACTACCGCATCTTCAAGTCGGGCGACGTGCGGGGGCTGCGCAACGAGCGCGGCATCTGCATCGGCACCGCGCGCACCAACCCCGGCAAGGGCATCGAGGGTCCCCAAGACCTGGACGACGCCGACAAGACGCGCCGGCTGCGCAATGTCTACAGCGCCCTGGTCGACCTCGAGGTCGACGCGCTCATCTCGATCGGCGGCGACGACACGCTGAAGACCGCGAACTTCCTCTTCGAGTATCAGAAGCGCTTGCCCGAGGGCGCGCGACGCGTCCGGGTGGTGCACCTGCCCAAGACCATCGACAACGATTACCGCGGCATCGACTTCACCTTCGGCTTCTTCACCGCCGTGGACGTGATGGCCAAGGAGTTGCTGAACCTGCGGGCGGACTCGCGCGCCACCAGCTCGTGGTTCATCGTCGAGACCATGGGTCGCAAGGCGGGGTGGCTGCCCTACGGCGTGGCCATCGCGGGCGAGGCCAACCTGGTGCTGGCGGTCGAGGACGTCGTGGGCAGCCTGCTGCGCGAGGACCTGCAGACCGACCCCGACACCGGCGAGGAGCGACGCGGCCCCTGCCTGGACGTGGAGGCGCTGGTGGAGCGCGTGACCGACCTCGTCATCACGCGCGAGACCCGGGACCGCAAACACTATGGCACGGTGGTCCTGGCCGAGGGGCTGGCGGAGCTCCTGCCCGCGCGCTACATCCAGGGCGTCAACCGCGACGAGCACGGCCACCTGTCGTTGGGCAAGGTCAACCTCGCCGAGCTGATCGCCGCCCGCGCTGCCAACCGCTACGCCGAGAAGACCGGCCGCAAGAAGAAGCTGCGCGGCATCCAGCTGGGCTATGAGTCGCGCTGCGCCCAGCCCCACGCCTTTGACGTCATGCTGGGCAGCCAGCTGGGCATCGGCGCCTACCGCGCGCTGGTCGAGGAAGGGCTCGACGGGCACATGGTGAGCGTGGCGGGGCAGCTGGGGCTGATCTATGTGCCCTTCAGCGAGCTGGTCAACCCCGAGACCCTGGTGACCGAGGTGCGGTTCATCGAGCGGAACAGCGACTACCACCGGCTGGCGCGGTTCCTCGAGACCCGCACCGAGGCCTCGCCCGCGTGGGGGCCGGGGCCGCGGCGGGAGTAGCATCCCGCAGGGGCCGGCGTCGTCGCGCGGGCGCACTCTTCCTGGCCGAGGATTGTCGGGACGGCGCGCCCCCGTTCAGGGATCGTCGCTGGCCGGATCCAGCAGTCGCTCCAGCGCCAGCAGCATCGCCTCCTCCTCCTCGGCCACCTGTCCGTCGATGGCGATCATCACGCGCGCCGCCTCGAGGACCGCCTCGCGGGCCGCGCGCAGGCGTCCCAGATCGAAGGTGAGGGTGGCCGGATCGTGCAGGAGCGCCTCCTCGATGAGCCGCATCTCGTCCGGCGCCACGCCCCCCGCCGCCCCCGCGCGCCGTATGAGATTGGCCTCGGCAGGGCCGACGTGGCGATCGGCCCACGCCACGTGAACCAGGATCTTCAGGGTGTCGGCGATGGTCTGGGCGTCGAGCATGTGAGCCTCCCGGGGGAGCGGCCTGCCGTGCAGCCCTGGCGAGCGTTTCGCCCGACGGCCGCGTCTGCCATCCTGGCGGGCGGAGACCATGGGGGGAAGGGCCATGCAACGCATCGCGTCGCGGGCGGTCGCGCTCGCCATCCTGGGCTGGCTGACCGCGCCGAGCACGGCCGCCGGCCAGCCGCGCTTCGTCGGCACCGCCCGATTGTTCGAGGTGACCCAGCCCAACGGCCTGCAGCGGGTGGTCGCGGCCGTCGAGCAGGTGCGGACCGGCGCGCAGTTCTACAACTACTTCAGCGCCAGCAGCCACACCGGCTACGAGCGGCGCGGGCGCTCGATCCTCTTCCTGCACCGCGATCTGCGCGACGACGCGCTGAGCCTGGTCATCACCCACGGCATCGATGACCTGGGGCAGCCGGGCGATCAGCGGCAAGGCAACGCGTCGGTGGCGCTCGATCTGTCGGGCGTGCCGGCGGGCGCGGTCGTGAGCCAGTCCGACGACGCGGGGGAGTTTCGGCTCGGGCGCAACCCGGAGGGCAACTGGAACTTCGGCAACAACACCGACGGGGGCGTGGTCACGGGGCTGCCCATCGACCAGGACTGGGCGATCACCTTCGACATCCAGTTCAGGCAAGGCATCACGGACTGGGCCTATCACTTCGCCGACGGGGCGCTGATCCTCCTCGATCCGCGGCTGCCTGCGACCATCCGCTCGCGCGGTGCCACCGTGACGCCGGACACGGTCGCGGCCGACGAGGGGGTCCTCGTGTCGGTCTGCGCGTTCTTGGCGGACGACGCCCAGGCGCAGCCCGTGAACTACACCTTCGAGTGGGCTGACGGCACGCGCACCCAGGGGCAGTCCCCGGTGAACCGGCTCATTTGCGAGGCCCACGCCTGGCGTGACGACGGGCAGTTCGGCGTGGACATCACCGCCACGCGCGGCGCCCAGACGGCGCGCAAGCGCATCACCGCGAACATCGCCAACGTGGCGCCGGTGGGCGACGCGGGCGGGCCCTACGCAGGGGACGAGGGCGCGCCGATCACGCTGCGCGTGCGCGTGGTGAGCGATCCCGGGACCCTCGACACGCACGAGGCGCGCTGGGACTTCGACGGCGACGGCGCCTGGGACACGGGCTTCGGCCCCCTGCAGGTGCAGCACGCGTGGCCGGACGACGGCGCGTTCACGGTCCGGGTCGAGCTGCGCGACGACGACGACGGGCGGCACCTGAGCACCGCCCGGGTGAACGTGGCGAACCGTCCGCCGACCCTCGACGCGCCCGCCATGTGCCCGCGGGCGCTGCTGGGCGAGGCGGTGACGCTGCGGCTGACGGCCAGCGATCCCGGCGCCGACGACCGGCTGACCTGCTCGCTCGTGCAGCCCGTGCCCGGCGCGTCCATCGACGCGGCCACGTGCGTCGTCACCTGGGTGCCTCGGCCCGAGCAGGCGCAACAGGTGGTGCGCTTCGAGGTGCGGGTGCGCGACGACGAGGGCGCGACCGCGCAAGCCGCCTTCGCGTGCTTCGTCGAGGCCGACGGCGATCACGACGGCGTGGCCGATCCGGTGGACAACTGCCCGCAGGTGCCCAACCCGGACCAGCGGGACGCGGACGACGACCGCGTGGGCGACGCCTGCGACGTGTGCGCGCTGCAGCCGGACGACCAGGCGGACGCCGACGGTGACGGCATCGGCGACGCCTGTGACCTGTGCCGCGGGGTGCCCGACGACCAGGCCGACCGCGATCGCGACGGCGTGGGGGACGCCTGCGACGTCTGCCCCCGCGCGCCGGACCGCGGTCAGGCGGACGCGGACGGCGACGGCGCCGGCGACGCCTGCGATCTGTGTCCGGGCGTGGCGGACGATCAGACCGACAGCGACGGCGATGGGATCGGCGATGCCTGCGATCGGTGTGAGGGCGTCGCTGGGCCGGCCGGTCAGGAGGACGGCGACGGCGATGGCTTCGGCGACGCGTGCGACACCTGCCCGGCCGTCGCCGATCCCGACCAGCAGGACCGCGACGGCGACAGCGTGGGCGACGCCTGCGATCTGTGCCCCGACGCCTTCGACCCTGGCCAGACCGACACGGACCACGACGGCGTGGGCGACGCCTGCGATGCCTGCCCCGCGCTGTTCGCGCTCGGCGGGCGCGAGGCGGACGCGGACCGTGACGGGGTGGGTGACCGCTGCGACAACTGCCCCGCCGACGCCAACCCCGACCAGACGGACTTCGACGCCGACGCCCAGGGCGACCTGTGCGATCGATGCCCGGACATCGCGCAGTTCAACGACGTCGACTCCGACGGCGACGGGCGCGTGGACGCCTGCGACCGCTGCCCGACCCACCCCGATCCCGCTCAGCGCGACGCCGACCGCGACGGCGTGGGCGACGCCTGCGACAACTGCCCCGCCGCGAGCAACCGCGATCAGGCGGACCGGGACTTCGACGGCGTGGGCGACGCGTGCGACGCCTGCCCCGACGACGCGGGGGCCGATCCGCGCGACGACGACGGCGACGGCTGGGGCAACGGGTGCGACACGTGCCCGGGCGTGCCCGATCCCGACCAGCGCGACCACGACGGCGATGGGCTGGGCGACGCGTGCGACGGCTGCGCCGACCATCCCGATCCGACCCAGCGCGACGGCGACGGTGACGGCATCGGCGACGCCTGCGACAACTGCCCGCAGCAGGCCAACCCCACGCAGGGCGACGGGGACCGGGATGGCATCGGCGACGCCTGCGCGCCCTGTGATCCGAACGGCCCCGACGGCGACGGCGACGGCGTGGCCGACACCTGTGACGTGTGCCCGGGGGTGGCCGACGCCGATCAGGCCGACCGGGACGAGGACGGCGTGGGCGACGCCTGCGACACCTGCCCCGACGCGCCCGGCGCGGGCCCGGACGGCGACGGGGACGGCATCGGCGATGCGTGCGACGCGTGCCCGCGCGTGGCCGATCCGGACCAGATCGACACCGACGGAGACGGCGAGGGCGACGCCTGCGATCCCTGCCCGCGGCGGGCGCACCAAGGGCCCGCCGACGCTGACCGTGACGGCGTCGGGGACGCCTGCGACACCTGCCGGACGCTGCCCAATCCAGACCAGGCGGACCGGGACGACGATGGGATCGGCGACGCCTGCGATCCCTGCCCCGACGTGGCGGGCGGCGGCGGCGGCGACGAGGACGGCGACGGGCGCCCCGACGCCTGTGACAACTGCCCCCAGGTTCCCAACCCCGGGCAGACCGACCGCGACGGCGACGGCGTGGGCGACGCCTGCACGGTGTGCGACCCCGATGGTCCCGACGGTGACGGCGACGGCGCGCCGGACGCCTGCGACACCTGCCCGGGGGCGGTGGATCCCGACCAACGCGACGCCGATCGGGACGGCGTCGGCGACGCCTGCGATCCCTGCCCGGGCCTGCCGGGCGACGCGCGCGATCGAGATGGGGATGGCGTGGGGGACGACTGCGACAACTGCCCGGGGGATCCGAACCCCGATCAGGCCGACGCGGACGACGACGGTGAGGGCGACGCCTGCGAGCGATGCCCCGAGGGGGGCGACGCCGACCGCGAGCACGACGGGGTGCCGGACGCCTGCGACGTCTGCCCCGACCGCGTGGATCCGCGACAGATCGACACCGACCAGGACGGACTGGGCGACGTCTGCGATCCCTGCCCGGAGGTGCCTGGCCCCCACGAGGACGCGGACGGCGATGGCGTCGGCGACGGGTGCGACAACTGCCCCGGGGTGTTCAACGCGCTGCAGAACGACCTCGACGGCGACGGGCTCGGCGACGCCTGCGACGACTGCGGCAACGGCGCGGTGGATGGCGACGGCGACGGCGTGGCGGATGCGTGCGACGTGTGCCCGGGCGTGGCCGACGGCGCTCAGGTCGACGCCGACGACGACCGACGCGGGGACGCCTGCGACGGGTGCCCCGACGACTTCGACCCGCTGCCCCGCGACGAGGACGCGGACGGCATCGACGATGCCTGTGACGCCTGCCCGCTTGTGCCCGACGACGGCGCCGACCAGGACGGCGACGGCGCGCCGGACGCGTGCGACAACTGCGTCGGGACGGCCAACGCCGATCAACGCGACGAGGACGGCGACGGCCGGGGCGACGCCTGTGATACGTGCGTCGGGGAGGGCGTGCCCGAGACCTGCGACGGCACCGACGAGGACTGCGACGGGCAAATCGACGACGGGATCGGGGGCGGCCCCTGCGCCACGGGCCAGGCCGGCCTGTGCGCCGCGGGGCGCGAGACGTGCGTGGGCGGCGCGATGCGGTGCGAGGTCGTCTGGGTGATCGGCGAGGAGCGCTGCGACGGCCGAGACGAGGACTGCGACGGGCTGGTCGACGAAGGCGCCATGGGCGGTGACGACGTCGCCTGCGCCACCGGCCAGCCCGGCGCCTGCGCCGAGGGGCGCCTGCGATGCGAGGCGGGCGGCGCGCTGTGCGTGGCGCTGAACGTCGCCCGCGAAGAGACCTGCGACGGCACCGACGAGAACTGTGACGGGCGCGTCGACGAGGGTCTGCGCGATCGTTGCGGTCGTTGCGGGGAGACGCCCGCCGAGACCTGCGACGGTGTCGACGAGGACTGCGACGGGACGGTCGACGAGGACGCCGCCGACTGCGGGGGCTTCGTGTGCTTCGGGGGCCTGTGCCGCAGCCCCTGCGACGTCGGAGGCGGCTGTCGAGTCGGGATGGTGTGCGCGGAGGGGGCGTGCGTGTCCCCCTGCGACGCCATCACCTGCGCGCTGGGCGAGCGATGCCTCAACGGGCAGTGCAACGACCCGTGCCGGGGTATCCGATGCGACGCCGGTCAGCGATGCAACGACGGGCGCTGCCGTGCCGAC
>CALBMW010000529.1 GCA_937896275.1 uncultured Myxococcales bacterium | reverse complement strand
CGGCCTCGACGCCTGCCCCTACGCGCCGCCGGTCGCGGGGACGAGCGACGCGCTCGGCCTGCGGGCCGGCGCCGGCACCCGCGTGACCGGTTTCTCGCTGGACGCGACCTCCGGCCTCGCGCTCGAGACGCCCCTGCGGCTGGACTATGTGGGCTTCGGAGGCTGGGTGGTCGGCGCCAGCGTGCCGGTGATCGTGCTGATGCTCGACGGTGTGACGCGCGCCGGCGTGGGCAACGCCGTGGTGAGCGGTGAACGATGGCTCGGCGGCGCCGATCTCGGCGGCGCGCTCGGCGTGCAGGTCGAGTTGCCGGTCGGCTCGAGCGCCGTGGCCGCCGATCACCTGGAGTTGCTGCCCTACCTGCGCGTCGAGGGCACGCGCGGTCGCTTCGGCTGGTCGGCGCGGGCCGGCTATCGGCACGCCGTGAGCGGCGCCGAGGATCACGACCACGAGCACGCGCACGACGACGATCACGCGGACGCGCACGATCACCCCGCCACGGACGCGCTCGCCGCGGTCTTCGTGGAGTCCCACGGTGATCGCGAGGTTGTGTATCAAGGGGTCGCGATGCTCCGGCTGGTCGAGACGCTCACCGTGTCGGCGCTGCTGGATGGGCAGCAGGTGCTCGACGACGCGGCGACCGACCGCGCCTTCGTGCAGGCTGGTGGCCGCCTCGGCTGGCAGGCAGACGCTACGCGCGTCTTCGCCCAGGGCCTGCTGCCCCTCGCCTCGCGCGCTCGACTCGACTGGCGCGCCGAGGCCGGCCTGGCCATCGACTTCTGACACGACGCATGGGGAGCGGACGATGAGGATCCTGGGTGTGTTGGTGATGGCCACGACGGCGGTCGCGGTGGGCGCCTGCGATGACGGCGACAATCACGACCACGTGCGCTCGGCGATCGTCGCGGGCGACGTGATGGCGGGCTGCAACCACTTCGAGTTCGGCCCCCACCACGACGGCTTCGCGGCGAGCGCGGCGGCGATGGACGCGCCGCTCGTGATGCCCCACAACGACTACCGTCTGGTCGTGCCCGAGGGGGGGGGCTACGTGAAGCTGCGCGCGCCGTCCGACGCCAGCTACTATCTGATGCTCGGCGCGGCGGGGGCGAGCGTCAGCCTGTCGGACACCGAAGGCGCCGCCGTCGATCCGGTCGAGACGCAGACGCCCGCCGCCGACTGTGCGGCCGCCGCCGCGCTGTCCCTTTACACGCTCCGCGCCGGGCACTATCTCCTGCACGTCACCGGCGCGACCGCGACGCAGTTGGTGGTGCACGGACCCGTCGGCGGGGACCACGCCGCGGACGCGCAGGTCCACGAGCACGCCGCAGACGCGGGCCACGAGCACGCCGCAGACGCGGGCCACGAGCACGCCGCCGACGCTGGAGACGAGCACCACGCGGCGGACGCAGGCTGACGTTCGGCTTGCGCCCGCGCGGCACCTCCGCTAAACCTCCGCCTACCAACCCTGTCCCCCCGGAAGGAGGTCCCCATGGCTGTCACATACTTCCACGCACTCTCTGCGCCGACCTCCGATCGCGGCGGCTCGCGGGTCTGATTCCTTCCGGCCTGAACCGGCCGGCCCCGCCCCCTTTCGGTCTCGTCGTCTGCGCACGTTCCATGCGCGGGGCGTCCGCTCGCGGTCGTCCCATCGACGAGGACAAGACATTGAATCTATTGCGGATTCTTGGCTGGAGCGCCGCACGGCGGGCTCAGCTCGAGGCGTTGGACGATCCGCGCCTGCGGCCGGCCCGCGTGGGCGCGGTCGAACGCAACCAGTGCCTGGCGCTGGACGACGGCGAGCCTCGGTGGGCCACGCTGTCGGGACGGCTGACCGAGGCGACCGACGCCATGCAGCGCCCCACCGTGGGCGACTGGGTGGCAGTGGACGGCGAGCGCGTGGTGCAGGTGTTCCCGCGCACCACGTACTTTGCCCGCAAGGGGGCGGGGCGCAGCAGCGCGCCCCAGTTGGTGTGCGCCAACATCGACGTCGTGTTCGCGGTGACCACCTGCGGACGCGACCTCAACCCGCGGCGCGTCGAGCGTTACGTCGCGGCCATCTACGGCGGCGGCGCGCGGCCGGTCGTGGTGCTGAACAAGGCCGACGAGGCCGACGATCCGTGGTCGCAGGTGGCGGCGATCGAGAGGGTGGCGCCGGGTGTGCCGGTCATCGCCACCAGCGCGCTGCGCCCCGACGCGCTCGGCCCACTCGCCCCGTGGTTGGCGGTGGGCACCACGGTCGCGTTGCTGGGCTCCTCGGGGGTGGGCAAGTCGACGCTCGTCAACCGCCTGCTGGGCGTCGAGGCGCAGGGTACCGCCGAGGTCCGCGAGGACGACGAGCGCGGTCGGCACACCACGACGCGGCGCAGCCTGGCGGTGGCGCCCTGCGGCGTGGCGGTGGTGGACACGCCCGGCATGCGCGAGTTGGGGCTGTGGCGGGCGGATGATGGCTTGGATGCGGTCTTCGCCGACATCGGCGAGTTGGCCTCTGCCTGCCGCTTCCGCGACTGCCGACACGAAGACGAGCCGGGCTGCGCCGTACGGGCAGCCGTCGAGTCGGGCGCCCTGGATCCCGACCGCCTCACCAGCCAGCAGCAACTCGAGCGCGAGCTTGCCTACGCCGCGCGCCGCGACGACGCCCGGGCAGCGAGAGCCAGCGAGCGCGTCTGGCGCGACCGCAGCCGCCAGATGCGGGTCCGCAGGAAGCTGGAGGGCCGACTCGGGCTGCGGGACGAGTGAGGCGCCCTCGGGGGTGATCGCTTCAGGGACGTGGTGTCGGGACGTGGTGTCGGCGCCCCCTCAGTCCAGCACGTGCTGGTCGAGCACGAAGGCCGTCAGCGTACCGCTCAGCACCACGCGCTCCCCCACCCGCGCCTCGACCTCGATCACGTGCTTGCGCCCCTTCTCGAGCGTTCGCCGCGCCGTCGCGGTCACCGTCTCACCCACGCGCACGGGCGCGATGAAGCGCACCTCCGCGCTGCCCAGCACGACGTTCGGATCGTTCACGGCCAGCATCGCGGCGTGATCGGCCAGGCCGAAGACGAAGCCGCCGTGCACCAAGCCGCGGTCGTCGGCGGCCATCTCGGCCGTCGCCTCGAACCCTACGGTCGCCTCGCCACGGGCGAGCGCGGTCGGCGCGCCACAGAGGCGGCGATTGATCCCCAGGTGTGTGTTCGGCTGCATGGTGTCCTCCGACGTCGGGGGGGCCACTGTGGTGCGGCCGAACGCCCGACGCAACAGGGTGCAACGGGGCGCTCGACCTGGGCCGCGCGTTGACCGATGCTGCCCGCATGGCATCGACCCCCTTCAGCAGCGATCAACGGCGCCTCTTCATCTTCTTGGGCGTCGCGACCTTCTTCGAGGGCTTCGACTTCTTCGCCCTGGCCCAGGTGCTGCCCAACCTGCGCGCCGATCTGGGCCTCTCGAAGCAGGCCGCAGGCTGGCTGTTCGCCTTCGTCAACCTCGGCACCGTGATCGCGTGGCCATTGATTCGACGGGCCGACCGCTGGGGACGTCGCCGCGTGATGATGATCACCATCGTCGGCTACACCGTCTTCACGCTGCTCAGCGGGCTCGCCTGGGATGTCTGGAGCTTCGGACTGTTCCAGTTCGCGGCCCGCATCTTCCTCATCGGCGAGTGGGCCACGAGCATGGTCTACGCCGCCGAGGAGTACCCGGCCGACCGGCGCGGCACCGTGATCGGCGTCCTGCAGGCCTTCTCGAGCCTGGGCGCGGTGGTCTGCGCGGGCGTGGCGCCCCTGCTGCTGTCCACCGCGTATGGCTGGCGCAGCGTGTACTTCGCGGGGATCTTGCCGCTGATGGTCCTGGCCTATGCGCGCCGCGGCCTGCGCGAGACGCGGCGCTTCGCGGCGCAGGCGGCCGCCCCCGCGGTCCGGCGCGAGCCCATCCTTCGGTCGCCCCACCGACGCCGCGTTCTGCAGTTGGGGGCGGTCTGGTTCTTCACCTACGCGTGCTCGAACACCGCGATCTCGTTCTGGAAGGACTTCGCCGTCAACGAGCGCGGCCTCACCGACGGCCAGGTCGGGCTCGCGATGACCATCGGTGCGCTCGGCTCGATGCCGCTCGTCTTCCTGTCGGGCCGCCTGCTCGACGCCTGGGGGCGCCGGCGCGGGGCCGTCCTCATCTACGCGGCGACCTCGGCCGGCGTGGCCCTGGCGTACACGCTGCACGATCGGTGGGCGCTGACCGCGGCGCTGGTGGTGGCCATCTTCGGGGTGAGCGCGGTGCTCCCGGTGGTCAACGCCTACACCACCGAGCTCTTCCCGACCGCGCGCCGCGCCGAGGCCTTCGCGTGGGCCAACAACCTGCTCGGCCGCCCCGGCTACGTCGCCGCCCCCATCCTCATCGGCGGCCTGGCCGAGACCCACGGCTGGGGGCCCGCCATCGCGCCCACCGCGGTGCTGCCCATCGTGGCGCTGCTGCTCATCCTGCGCTGGTTCCCGGAGACGCGCGGCCTCGAGCTCGAGGACACCGCCGAGAACGCGGAGGTCGATCCGGCGCCCCGGGGTTCCTGAGCACCCTCGAATGGATCGCCTGCGCGCGTGGCCCGTTGATGTCTGCGGCACGACACGGTGGTCGGGCCGGAGGGTCGATTCCGATGGGTCACGCCCTGGACACGCTGCTGGCGCGCTCGCTCACCGAGCTGCTCGAACTCGAAGACGACATGGCCGACGCGCTCAGCGCGGCGCTCGACGCGGATGGGCCCGCACGGGCGGTGCTCGACGCCCAGGCGCTCGTCGCTGGGCCGCCTGCCCTCGACGCCGCCTCGCGCCGCATGCGCGCTCGCGCCCGCGCCGCGCTGGGCGTCCGACGCGGTGACGAAGCGCCGCTGACCGCTTGGCTGATCGACGTTTGGCGCCCGGGAGAGGCCGTCGGCCCCGCCCTCGCGATGCTGACGGCCGATGGCTTCGACACCGTGGCCCATGCCCTGGCCCTGCGAGCGTTCTCCGACGCGGGCTGCCCCGACCGCACCGCCGCGGCGCGCGTGATCGAGGGCAGGTGCCTCGCGGAGGTCCGCACTCTGCTGTCCTCGCACGCGCACGGCGGCGCGCCGGCCTGACGGGCAGCCGGCGCGACCTCCCGGGGGCGACTTTCCCCCTCGCCCGCGGGCGTCGAGTTGGTGCTATCGTCCCGTCCGTGACGCATGCCTCCCCGCCCGACGAGCCGCCCGCGACGCCAGAGAGCGCGGCCGACACCCTCACGATGCTGCGCGCGATGGCCGCCCGAGGGCTGCTGCGGCAGGGCACCTTGGCCCGCGGCGGCATGGCCACGATCGACGCGGTGATCGATCCCGTCCTCGAGCGCCGCATGGCGATGAAGGTGATCTCGCCCGCGCTCAGCGACGACGCCGCCGCGGTGGCCTACTTCGTCCGCGAGGCTCACATCACCGGGCAGCTCGATCATCCCAACATCGTGCCGGTCCATCAGCTCGGTGTGAACGACGCGGGGCAGCCCTGGTTCACCATGAAGCTCGTCGAGGGCGAGACGCTCGAGGCGAGGGTGGTGCGCCGGCTGCGCCGGCCCGCGGAGCCACTGGATCCGGGCGAACTGTTCGACCTCGTCGGGGTGCTCATCAAGGTCTGCGAGGCCCTCGAGATGGCCCACGCGCGCGGCGTAATCCACTGTGATCTCAAGCCGTTGAACGTGATGGTCGGAGACTACGGGCAGGTCTACCTGATGGACTGGGGGATCGCCCGGCTGGTGACCCCCGCGAGCATCACGGACGATCCGGGCAACACGGTCGAGAACCCGGTCAGCACCTACGTGCCGGACCTGCCGATCGACGGCGTGATGGGAACGCCGGCCTACATGGCGCCCGAGCAGGCCGAGGCGGGGGCCCTCGACGAGCGCACCGACGTCTTTGCCCTCGGCGGGCTGCTGTACTTCGTGCTCACCGGCCTCGCTCCCTTCGAGCACCCCGATCCGATGGAGGCGATGCGGCGCGCGCACAGGGTCCGCTGCACGCCCGTCGAGGAGCTCGCGCCCGAGACGCCGCGCGGGCTGGTGCGCATCGTCGAGCGCGCGATGTCCCGCGATCCCACCGCCCGCTACCCGGACATCGGGACGCTCCGCGCCGCCCTGCAGCGCCACCTACGCGGCGAGGGCGCCTTCCCCGAGGTGACCGTCGCGCGCGGCGAGCACGTGGTCGTCGAGGGCGACGCGGCGGACGCCGCCTACGTCATCGTCCGCGGGCGGTGTCAGGTCTACACACGGCGCGAGGGCCGCCACAGCCGGGTGGGTGAGCTGGGGCCCGGCGACGTCTTCGGCGAGACCGCGATCCTGGCCGAGTCGACCCGAACGGCGAGCGTGGTCGCGGACTGTGACACGGTGTTGCTGCGCGTGACCGCCGAGCACTGGGAGCAGGCGCTCACCGACATGCGGCCTTGGCTGCGAGCCTTCGTGCGCGCCCTGGCGACCCGCTTCAAGGAGCAACTCGACCGCACCGCCGGCGGCGCGCAGCCCCGTCCGTCCGAACGCCTGAACCTCGCGCTGATGTACCTGACGACCTGGGGCGTCGACGACGCCGACGGCAGCGTCACCCTGCCTTGGGCGGCCTTCGCGGCCCGCATGCAGCGCGACCACGCCGTGCCCGAGCGCGCGCTCGCGATTGGCCTCTCGTCGATCGAGGGGCTCGAGATCGACGCCGCCCGCGATCGCGTCACGCTGTGCGAGCCCCGTCGCGCCCTCGATCGCCTCCGGCGTCGGCTCGTGGACGACCTCTGCGTGGACGACCTCTGAGGTGGGCTGCTAGAGTCGCGGGCTTCGATTCACGCCCCCGGAGGGAAGCATGAACTCACTCGCCCGGACGCACGCCCTCGCGTGCCTCATCGGCCTCGGCGCGGCGCTCGCGCTGGCCGGGTGCCTCCCGCAGAGCAGCGGGGGCGGCGCCACCGCGAGCGCCTGCGTCGTGGGGCGGGCGGTGGCCTGCGCGTGCTCCGATGGCACCGAGGGCACGCAGGTGTGCGAGGCCAACCAGACCTTCGGCGCGTGCCGCTGCGGAGACGCCGACGCGGGGCCCGGGCGGGCGCAGGGGGCCGGC
>CALBMW010000528.1 GCA_937896275.1 uncultured Myxococcales bacterium | reverse complement strand
CCGCGGCGGCGAGCGCCCGGCTGTCGGCCAGCCCGCGCGCGGTGGCCTCCTGTCTGGCCTTCTCGGTGCGGACGAAGTCGCCGTAGATGCGCACGGCGTCCTCGAGCGCCGCCCCCACGGAGGGATTCAAGCCCGCACCGAGGCTGCGCTCGAAGAGGGGCCCCGACAGCCAGAAGGCCACGCCCAGGGGGAGGCCGGTGAGCAGCACCAGCACCGCCAGCAGCTTCAGCTCGAGGCGACCCATGCCCGCGCTACCGCCGCACGTAGGGCAGCCGGTCCCCACGGAACGGGTGCCCCTCGACGACCAGGGTACGCTCGGCGACGCCCGGCTTGAGGTTGTCGAAGAAGCGTACGAACGAGCCCAGCAGGCCGCTGCCCATCGGATCGAGCGCCGAGGGGGCGCCCGGCAGGACCAGCCAGCTTCGCATGCGCGCCAGCTGCTCGTCGGACAAGGGGTTGATCTCCATGCGGATCCTGACGCGGTAGAGGTGATCGTCCTGGGCCACGCCGCGGGCGATCGGCAGCCCCTCGAGGCGGGCGAAGCCGCGGGCGAAGGCGGGGACGTCGTCGTAGCGGTCGGTGCGGCTGCCCTCGGGCGTGTCGATGATCGCGGTGAGGTGCTCCTCCCACAGATCCCACCGGATGCGCGCCACGCGCCAGGTGGCCCCATAGACCGTGGTCTCGTCGTGGCCCTCGATCCACACCTGCAGGCGCAAGGTGGTCGTGAGGCCGCTCCGCAGGCGGCGCAGCAGATCGGCGTCGAACAGGCGATCGAGCGGGGCGCTGAGCACCAGCGAGGTGCCGTCGCGCTCGATCCACGGCGTGATCGCCGGCGCGGCCGCCAGCAGCAGCGCGAGCAGACAGACGATCACGGGCCGACCAGCAGCAGCAGGTTGCCCAGGCTGATGCCCATGACGCCAATCTCGGTCTCGGCGCGCAGACCCACGTCGAAGGCGAAGTCGATGGGGAAGGGGCGGCGGTCCTCGAAGTCGACCTCGCGCAGGGCCGCGGGGCTGCCCAGGCTCACCAGAGCGCCCCCGACGAAGAACTCGACGCCGTAGGGTTCGTGCCGTGGACCGCGGCCGAGCGGGATGCGGTACTCCAGGCCGACGCGACCGGCCAGGCGCTCGTAGCGCTGCTCGCCGATCGTGCCGTCGAGCAGGTTGGGGCCGCGGCGGCGAGCGAAGTTGAGGCCCAGGGCGCGGGCCGGGATGTAGGGGTGCAGGTCGCCGATGAAGAAGCGCTCGAAGAAGGGGGCGTCGCCCAGCACCGCGCCGGCCTTGGCGTCCCAGCGCACGACGTGGCCGAAGGGCAGGGTGACGTACTGCTCCAGACCGCCGAGCACCGAGCCGAAGGCCGCGGGCGAGGCGCCGAGGCGCGCGGTGAGCGAGGCGCGCAGGCCGCGGGCGGGGAAGGCGGGATCGTCCCGGGTGTCGTACTGCAGGCCGCCGGCGAGCACGACGAGGGCCCAGTTGCCGTCGTCGGCGTGGAAGCGGAAGGGCCGAAGGACGCCGTCCGCGTCCACCTGCGAGGCGCCCTCGGGGCGCTCCACGCTCACCCACTCGGCCTGCAGCGCCAGGTGCGCCGAGAGCGCGTCGGCGAGGCCGGTCACCACCGTGAAGTCCCCGCCCAGGCGGCGATAGGGCAAGAAGATCTGATCGACCGGTGCGTCGCCGCGTCGCTGACCGAGGGGCCCCACGAAGGGCTCGTCGCCGTCGATGAAGCGCAAACGGAGGCGCCCGCCAGCGGCCCAGGCCAGCACGTCACGGAACGAGACGCCGATCTGGGCGGCGGTCTGCTGCCCGCTGCTGACCACGCCGGCCTCGCCGCCGAAGCCCAGACCCAGGGGATCGAGGTCCGAGACCTCGGCGCCGACCCACAGCCGGGTGGGCTGAGCGACGCCCAGGTGAAAGGCGTCGAGGCTGGTGGTGGTGCGCTCCTCGCAGGCGAACACGAGGATCAGGCGGCCGCGGGCCGACCCTCTCTCGAGGCGGGGCTCCACCCGGTCGAACAGGCCGGTCGCCAGCAGGAGCAGCCGGGCCTCCTCGACGCGTGACTCGTCGAGCGGACCCTCGACGTCGAGGCGTGCGCCGAGCAGCTCACGGCGCCCGAGGCTGACGCCCTCGAGGCGGACGTCCTCGACCAGCGGCACCGAGGCCTCGGGCGTGGCCCCGGGCACCGCGGCCGTGGCGGGCGCCGAGGCCCCGAGCAGGGCCGCCAGCAGCGCCAGCAGGCGCAGCGTCAGGCCGCGGCCGCCTCGATCAGCGCCCACAGGGTGAGGACTCCGAAGCCCGTCCCGCCGGCGCGGATGTGGCCATCGTCCTTCTCGGCCAGCACGGCCCCGGCGATGTCGAGGTGGACCCACGGCGTGTCGCCCTTGAAGTTCTGCAGGAACTGAGCGGCGGTGATCGCGCCGCCGTAGGGCCCGCCGAGGTTGGTGATGTCGGCGCGCTTGCTCTCGAGGGTCTTGGCCAGCTTGGGATCGAGCGGAAGGCGCCAGAGGTTCTCGGCGGCCGCGCGCCCCGCGCCCAGCACCTGCTCGGCGAAGGCGTCGTCGTCGCTGAACAGCCCGGCATAGTAGGGGCCGAGCGCCACCATGCAGGCGCCGGTCAGGGTGGCCAGATCCACCACCCCGCGAGGCTTCAGCTCGATGGCGTAGGTCAGGCAGTCCGCCAGCACCAGGCGCCCTTCGGCGTCCGTGTTCAGCACCTCGACCGTCTTGCCGGAGTACATCGTGAGGACGTCGCTGGGGCGGTAGCTGTTGCCATCCGGCATGTTCTCGGCGGCCCCGACGATGCCGTGCACCACCAAGCCCGGCTGCAGCTCGGCCACCGCGCGCATCGCGCCCAGCACGGCCGCGGCCCCGCCCATGTCGATGTACATCTCGACCATGCCCTTGGCGGTCTTCACGTTCAGGCCGCCGCTGTCGAAGGTGAGGCCCTTGCCCACCAGCGCGATGGCCGCCTTCGGATCGGCGCCAGGCGGCGCGTAGGTCAGGTGAATCAGGCGGGGCGGACGGCTCGAGCCCTGACCCACGGCCACGATGCCGCCCATCTTCTTGTCGGCCAGCGCCTGCTCGTCGAACACGGTGAGCGAGAAGTTCGGCGCCTTCGCGATGTCGGCGGCCGCGTCCGCCAGCCGCTGAGGCGTGCAGACGTTGGGGGGCTCGTTGGTGAGGGTGCGCGCCAGGTTGACCGCCAGCGCCAGCCCCTCGGCCGTGCGCAGCGCCGAGGCCGCGTCGCCGGCGCCGAGCAGATCGAAGCGCGTCACGTGAGCGGTCGGGTTCTCGGGATCGGGCGCCTTGAGGGCGTCGTAACGATAGGCACCGAGCAGCGCGCCCGTGGCCAGCCCGAGGACCGCCTCGGGGGCCGGCACCGCGAAGCCCACGCGCTCCAGCCGCTGAGCGAGCGCCTCAGTCACCGCCGCCGCGCCCG
>CALBMW010000527.1 GCA_937896275.1 uncultured Myxococcales bacterium | reverse complement strand
GGCAGGGCGGCTCCGGCAGGGCGGCTCCGGCAGGGCGGCTCCGGCAGCTTGGCACGCCCCCAAACCAGGCCTCCGGCGAGACATCGTTCGGAGGGGCCGCCACCGGTCGGCGCCCGGCCCCTCCGCCGGCCCACGATCAGTCCCGGGCGCAGCTCAGCGGCGCCGCGTAGTAGCTCGGCGGCGTGTTTGGGTTGGGTTCGCCGTGGAAGACCAGCAGCGGCCCGGCCGGACCGAAGCTGGCGTCCGCGTCGTACCGGTACGCCACGTCGGACGGCGGCTCCGTGACCGGCCGAGCCGTCGGCAGGGGACGTCCGCCCGCGAAGGCGGCGCTCTCGAGGTGCTCACCCACCTGACCGCCGGATTCGTTGAGGTCGGCGACCGACCACAGCGCCAGCATCTGGCTGCCGTCACCCGAGAGCCTCGGCCGATCGCCGCTCGGGGCAAGCCGGAACGAGCGCTGTGGGTCAGCCGCACCATCCAGCAGCGTCACCCAGATCGCGCCGCGCGTCCCCTGAGCGGTCGCCACACACACTGTGGCCGGCTGCACCCCGGCGGCGCCGGTGAACCACGCAACGTCGGGTAGCCAGCAACTCGCGGGGGGGCCCCCCGGTGCGCCGTTGATCCGCTGGGTCACGACCGGACCGCCGCCGCCGAGCACGTTGGGCCACACCGCGACGAAGGTCTCGAGGCTCGTGTCGGCGGACTGCGACCAGGCGACGACCGCCGCGTCGCCCTGAGACGACACGACCGGACCGAAGCCGAGGGCCTGGGACAGCACCCGCGCGCCCGATACGTCCTGCAACTGCGCCAGGGCCAGCCCCTGGACGAAGCGAGAGGTCGCCTTGAACAGGCGCGCCTCGACGCGGTGACCGTTGTTCACGTTGCGATAGACCAGCAGCACGTGGTCGGTGCCGATGGTCGCGAGTTGGGGTTCGAGGACGCCTGCGATCGGGATGCCCGCCGCATCGAGGGCCGCGAAGGTACCCAGGTTGGCGCCGGTCTGACCGTCCACGAAGGCAAAGAACAGCGACTGCGTCGCCTCCTGGCCGCCCGAGTCGATGTAGGCCGCGACGAAGACCGGGAACTCGGCCGCCACACCGGGCGCGTCGACGCCGGCGATCGAGAACTCGCGGACTGCGGTGCTCGTGACGAGGTTCCCGTTGGGCAACAGGTTGCGATCCTCGCCGCCGACGCTGTTGCCGGCGCCGTCGAGCACGTTGATGGTCAACGATTGAGACGCACGCACGCCCGTGACGTAGGCGGCGGCGTGGTGCGCCGGGATGCGTGCGTCGAGGGGATCGGTCCAGGCGACCTCCAGTGAGCGGGTGTCGGGCGGCGCCTGGCCGGCCCCGACGTTCAGCCTCCCCACGATCGGCTCCGCGCAGCACAAGCCCTCGTCGATGGCGCCGTCACAGTCCTCGTCGCCGTTGCCACAAGCCTCGACCGTCGGGTCCTGAGCCGGCTCGCACCCCACCGGGGCCGTGCAGCTGGTCAGGCCGTAGGCGCAGCGGCCGACAAGCCCCGTGTCGCAGACCTCGCCCCCGCAGAGGCAGGTGTCGAGCTGCCGGAATGTGTTGGTCGCGGCGACGGGCGTCGCTGTGCCGCCGGTGAAGGCCGCCAGGTGTCCGCTCGCCGTCTGCAGGCTCACCGCGTCGGGCGCGCCCCGCGTGTCGTCCGTGCCGTCGTTGTCCCGAGTCCAGCGCCGCGGGAGACCGGGCTCACCGGCCCGCACGGGCGTCGACCACACGTGCGTGACACCGACCGTCGCGCCCGGGTTGGTCTGGGCATACAGCACCATGAAGCCCTCGGGATCGTCGACGATGCTCGGCTGGCGGGCCTGGGCATCGGGATGGGACGCGAGCTGCGGCGCCTCCAGCAGCTGCGGCGGCTGCAGCGCGAGGGGAGCCGAGTACACGCCCTCGACGGCGCCGGATCGGCCCGCGCAGACGAGTCGCCAGTCGCCGGTGGTCGGGTCATGGGCGACGTCGGGCGCAGCGCAGCCGTTCTCCAAGCCCGCGAAGCGATCCAGCCCGATGAGGAGTCGCGCCCGGTCGACCGCGCCCGTGCCGGGGGTCCAGGCATTGGCCCACACCACGGGGCCGCCCCCGTCGTCCTCGTCCCACACGACGGCCACCCGATTACCATCAGCGGCCACGCGGGGTGAGCCGATCGAACGTTGGACCAAGCTGAGCGTCACGACGTCGCCGATCGGCGAGAAGCCGACGACCACCTGGGCCCCCAAGACGAAGGCGACCGCCTGGTAGGCCTGGCCCACCACGGCGCCCTGCTCGAGGTCGACCCAGACCGCGGCGAAGGTGTCCGCTCCCAGGCGCACGAGCGCGGGTGACCTACCCTGCCCCACGCCATCGTTGCCGGCCGGCAGGTTGTCTTGTCCCTGCACCAGGGTGGCGGCGTCGCCCGCCTGGGTCACGGCGATGATCGGCTTCGGCTGTTGGAAGTCCGGCAGGTCCCACCACGCGGCCAGGAAGACCCGGTAGGTGCCGCCCTGCAGGGTCCGCGCGTCGAGGCCGATCAGATCCACCGCGTGCTGGTCGGGATCGTAGTCGGCGCTGGTCAGGGTCCCGAGTTGCACCTCGGGCCCCGCCACCGCGCCGTCCGCGGCGTACCGGCGCAGATTGATCGCCGAACCGTTGCCACCATTGACGCGGTAGACGACACCGACCCGCTCGCCCTGCGGCGTGGTGGGGTGTGTCGCGACGGCGACCGCCTCGTCGAAGGTGTCCCAACCCGCGTCGCTGTTGACGCGCTCGGGCGGCCCCTCGCAGCACAGCCCTTCGTCGGTCTCGCCGTCGCAGTCGTCGTCGGCACCGTTGCAGACGTCCTCCCCGGGCTGACCGGGCGAGACGCTGCAGCCGGGCAGCCCGGCGATGCAGACCCGCGCGCCGTCACGAGCGCATGACCCGATCCCCACGGTGCACGCCTGGCCGATGCCGAAGTCCTCGTCGACGCTGCCATCGCAGTCATCGTCGACCGTGTTGCAGACCTCTGCCTGCGGCGTGCCGGGCTGCGCACTGCACGAGAGCTCCGCGCCTGCGCACACCTCGATGCCACGACGCCGGCAGCCGCCCACGCCAACCGCGCAGTCGCCGCCCGCGTCGAACGGCGCGTCGTCCACTGCGCCATCGCAGTCGTCATCGAGGCCGTTGCACAGCTCGATACCGGGGTCGCCGGGTACCGCGTCACAGAACACCTCGCCCCCCTCGCAGACGACCTGACCGCCCGCGCGACACTCGCCCGCGCCGGCGGCACAGTCCGCGCCGGAGTCCACCGTGTCGTCGTCGACGGTGCCATCGCAGTCGTCGTCAATCAGGTTGCAGCGCTCGGGGGCAGGCTGGCCCGCGACCGCGTCGCACCGCAACGCGCCCGCGACGCACTGGACCGTGCCGCCGGCCTGGCAGGCGCCCACGCCCGCC
>CALBMW010000526.1 GCA_937896275.1 uncultured Myxococcales bacterium | reverse complement strand
CAGCGGCCCGACCCTGAAGGCCCTGCGCGCCTGTGGCGTGCCCCTCGCGCATCGGCGCGGCGCGGGCCGCCGCCCAGCCGCCGAGCGGCCGCCGTCGGCTTCAAATCGCTGAATTCAGAGGAGATCCACGAGCTCGTCGCGGATCTCCTCGACGCGCTTGCGGTAGCCGTTGAGCCGCTCCGGCTTGATCTTGAGCGCCAGCATGCTCTCTTCGGCAGAGGGCCCGGGGGGTGGCGTCGCGTAGAAGCCGGGGCCGACCAGCTCGACCAGGCGGTCGGCCAGGTTGACCACGTGCATCAGGCGGAAGGCCTGCGCATCGAGCTGCGACTCGTCGTAGGCGTCGATGTCGTGGTGCGTGCGCGCCAGCTGGACCAGGGTGTCGCCCGTCTCCCAGCTCTCGAGCAGGCCGGCGCCGAAGACCGTGTGCCACTCGCGGATGACCCCCAGCACGTCCTCCATCGACAGCACCTGGTTGTTCTGCCGCATGAACAGCTCGGCGAAGACGCGCAGCAGGAAAGGTTCGCCGGCGTTGTGAAGCAGGCCGGCGAGGTAGGCGTCGTCCGGATCGCGCAGCCGGGCGTCGCTGGCGAGCTCGCGCGCCATACAGGCCGAGACCAGCTGGCTCTGCCACATGATGCGGAACACCTGCTTGAAGGCCGGGGTGCGGAACGAGAACATGCCACGGAAGGCCGCGGTCTGCGCGATGCTGGCGATGGTGCGGTTGCCCAGGCGGGTGATCGCGCTCTTGAGATCGGTGACCCGCCCCCGACCGCCGTAGGTGACGGTGTTGGCGGTCTGGACGATGCGCGCGGCGATGGCCGGGTCGCGCTCCAACACCCTGAGCACCACCTCCGAGTCGACGGTCAGATCGGCCAGCACGCGCCGCAGCTCGTGCACGACCGAGGGGATCTCGGGCAGCACCATGTTGCCGTGGCGGATCTTCTCCACGAGCTCGCGAACGAGCGCCCGGGTGTGGGCCGCGGGGGCCTGCGCCGCCGCGTGAGCCGCCTGGCGCTTGAGCTCCCGCGCGACCCGCTTCAACGCGTTGGTGACCGCCGTGCGATCGGCAGGCTTGTCGATCCAGTCGACGCACCCGTGACGCATGGCGAAGACCACGTCGCTCTTTCGGCCGGCGGCGGTGCAGACCACGATCGGCAGGCTCTGTGGGCGGCGGCGCAGCTCCGCGAGCAGGTGGCCGCCCTTCATGTCGGGTGACTTCAGGTCGAGGAAGACCGCGTCGATCCCGCGCTCCACGTGCTGGAGCACGTCGGTGGCGCCGTGAACGCAGACCGACTTGAGGCCGAGCTCGTCGACCAGCCCCGCGAGGGCCAGGGCGTGCTTGTCGTCAGAGTCGGCGATGAGAATGGTCCGCTTGCCCATCCGGCGGTGTCTCCTGGGGTCGGCCGGGGCACTGTAACAGCCTCGCCTTTCGAGGTCAGCTTGCGGCAGCGCGCTGGGCGTCCTGCTCGGCGATTTCGACGAGCCGATCGCAGGCCACGCGGTGCCC
Organism: uncultured Myxococcales bacterium; assembly: GCA_937896275.1. Taxonomy (GTDB): domain Bacteria; phylum Myxococcota_A; class Bradymonadia; order UBA7976; family UBA1532; genus JACKDN01. The sequence goes on along the minus strand of CALBMW010000526.1, from coordinate 11,401 downwards.
GTCGCCCACGGGCTCGAGGTGGGGCGTCTGTTGGCTGCACGCGGGCGCCGCGTAGGGGCAGCGCGTGTGAAACCGGCACCCGGTGGGTGGGTTGATCGGCGTCGGCACGTCGCCCGTGAGGCGCAGGCGCTCGACGCGGCCACCGGGGCGCGGCACGGGCACCGCGCTGAGGAGCGCCCGCGTGTAGGGGTGTTGGGGCCGGGCGAAGATGGCGTCCACGGGCCCGACCTCGACGATGTGGCCGAGGTACATCACCGCGACCACGTCGCAGAGGTGCCTCACCACCGCGAGGTCGTGCGCGATGAACAGGTAGCTGAGCCCGAGCTCCTCGCGAAGCTCGGCCAGCAGGTTGAGGATCTGGGCCTGCACCGAGACGTCCAGCGCGCTGACCGGCTCGTCGCAGACGATGAAGCGGGGTCGGGGCGCGAGCGCGCGGGCGATGCCGATGCGCTGGCGCTGGCCGCCGGAGAACTCGTGCGGATAGCGGTTGAGGTAGTCCGGGTCGAGGCCCACGCGATCGAGCAGGCGCCGGACCTCGTCACGCACGGCGTCGCGCGTCTTGCAGATGCCATGCAGGCTCAGGGGCTCGGCCAGCGTCTCGTAGACCGTGCGCCGCGGGTTGAGGCTGCTGAAGGGATCCTGGAAGATGATCTGCATCTCGCGGCGCACCGGGCGCAGGGCAGCGCGTGGCATGGCCCGCAGATCGCGCCCCATGAACTCGATGGAACCCTCGGTCGGCTCGATGAGGCGGAGAATGCAGCGGCCCGCGGTGGTCTTGCCGCAGCCCGACTCCCCCACCAGCCCCACGGCCTGTCCCTCGGCCACGTCGAGGTCGATGCCGTCGACGGCTTGGACGTACCCGACGATCTTGGGGATGATCCCCCGCTTGATCGGGAAGTGCTTGGTGAGGCCCCGAACCCGGAGCAGCGGTTCACCCATGCGTCGACCCCCTGCGCAAATCGCCGCTGCGCGCAGGTCGTCATAGTCCACAGCGACCGCCCGTGCCAGCGCGGTGCGCGGGGTCGGCCCGCTACTCGACCGGGTCCTGACGCTGGTCGAGGGTGAACTCCACGGTGTCCGAGGCGCTCGACACCACCCGAAGCCAGGCCTGCTCGACGCGCTCGGCGAGCGAGATGACCACGAAGACCTCACCCAGCGCCGAACGCCCCAGCACGGCACCGTCGCCGTCGTAGACGACCAGGGTGAGCGATCCCTCGTCGGGCGCGCTGGCCGCGTGGAAGGACTGGTGGCCCTCGCGCGCGCCCAGATCGAACCACACCTCGCCCCCCGCCTCGAGCGTGACCTCCTCGTCCTGGTCGATGACCACGCTCAGGTCGCGCACGTGCGGCGGGGGCGCCTCGTTGTTGGCTTGGATCGGGTTGCCCGCCTCGTCGTCTCCGCAGTCGAGGTCCTCGACGCAGGCATCGTCGCAGTCGAGCGTGGTGTCGCACCCGGCGTAGGCCGCGTAGGCGGGCACGCCATCCCCGTCGGGCAGGGCGGCGTCGGCTGGACCGCCGGGCGCGCCGGCGTCCGGACCGCTGCCGAGGCCGCCGCCAAAGCCGGCGGGCTCACCGCCGCCGCCGAGCTCGCCGCCGGCGCCCGCCTGACCGCCCACGTTGCGGAAGCCCATGTCGGCGTCGCCGGGGATGGGCTCGGTGTTGACGCCGCAGGCCACCACGAGGCCCGCGACGACGAAGGAGATGAGCAGGGTCCTCATGATTGCCTCGGATCCAAGCGGCTGGTAACGTACCGAGATGCTCGCGGCCGGCGCAATCAGCCCATGATGCCGGCCGACGGACTTCGGCTGGCGGTCGCCGCCTTCACGCGCGGCCTCATCACGGGCGATCAGCTTGCGTCCCTCACGGACGCCTCGGAAGCCGACCCCTCGCTCCCCACCATGCGGCGTCACCTCGAACGGCTCGGCCTCGATGCGCGCGTCGTGCGGGGCCTGGGCTCCGAGCCCGTCGGCACGCTGGGGTACGAGCACCGCACCTTGCCCGCCGTCGAGCTGGCCAGCGTGGTCGACCAGACGCAGGGGGCGGGGCGATCTGACACCGACGAGACCGCGGCCACGCTGCGGGCCCTGCTGGCGCTGGGCCTGGACACCGACCGCTTCGCGGCGCGGTACGCCATCGGCGAGGAGCTGGGCCGCGGCGGCGTGGGCCGCATCCTGGCCGCGGACGACGCGCTCATCGGGCGCACCGTGGCCGTGAAGGTGCTGCACGACGCTCACGCGCCCGAGGCGACCTTGCGCCGCTTCGTGCGAGAGGCGCAGGTCACCGCCCAGCTCGAGCACCCCAACGTGGTGCCGGTCTACGACATCGGCGCGCTCCCCGACGGCAGCCCGTGCTTCAGCATGAAGTGGGTGCGGGGGCGCTCGCTCAAGGCCATGCTTCGGGCGCTGGAGCGCGCCGAGGCCCTCGACGCCGGCGTCGATCGCTACCGCGTCCTGCAGGTGTTCACGCAGATCTGCATGGCCGTCGAGTACGCGCACTCCAAGGGCGTCATCCACCGCGACCTGAAGCCCGACAACGTGATGGTGGGGGACTTCGGCGAGGTCCTGGTCATGGACTGGGGCATCGCGCGACGGATGGGCGAGCCGGCCGAGGCGCCGCGTGGCGGCACCGATCCCATCGCGAGCACCGCCGAGCACCTCACCATCGACGGCAGCGTCATCGGGACGCCGGGCTACATGCCGCCCGAGCAGGCGCTGGGGCAGCAAGATCGCATCGACGCGCGCACCGACGTCTTCGCCCTGGGCGCGATCCTCTATGAGGTGCTCTCGGGTGAGCGGCCGTTCCGCGGGGCGACCGCCTTCGCGGTGCTCATCGAGACGACGCGGGGTGAGATCGTGCCGCCCTCGGCGCGCGCGCCGCACCGGTCGGTGCCGCCGGATCTCGAGGAGATCTGCCTGCGCGCCCTGGCCTACGCGCCCGAGGACCGCTACCCGAGCGCCCGCGCGCTGCGGGATGAGGTCGAGCGCTATCTGGCCGGCACCCGGGAGCGTGACCGGCGGCGGAGCGAGGCGGATCGCCAGGTCCACGACGGCGAGGCCTCGCTGCGAGCGGCGCAGGATCTGCTGGACGCGCGCGCCGATCTGGAGCGTGAGCTGGGCGCGCTGGTGCCGCTCGAGGGAGGCGAGCCGCTCGATCAGAAGCGGCGCCGCTGGGGCGTCGAGGAGCACCTGCGCGAGATCGACGAGACCGTCGAGAAGAAGCGCGACGCCGCGCTGCGCCACTTCCTGCGCGCGGCCGAGCTGACGCCCGATCACCGCGTCGCGCGGCGTCACCTGGCCGATCTGCACTGGCGACGCTATCGCGAGGCGCGCACCGCCAACGATCCGCGCGAGGCCCACGAGCACCTCGAGGTCGTCGCCCGCTTCGACGACGGCGGCTACGCTGACCGACTGGCCCCCTGGGTGCCGCTCACCATCCGCACCGATCCACCGGGCGCCGAGGTGGCGCTCTACCGCTTCGTCGAGCGCGACCGCGTGCTGGTGCCCGAGGGCGGCGAGGTGCTCGGCCGCACGCCTCTCATCGGCGCGCGCCTGCCCACCGGGCGTCACCTGATCGAACTGCGCCTCCCTGACCGACGCGCGGTGCGCCTGCCGGTGATGGCCTGGCACGGCGACGAGCTGACCTTCGCGTTCGACATCCCCGACGACGCCGAGCTGACCGACGGCTTCGTCTTCGTACCCCCGGGCGAGTACATGCGCGGGGGCGACCCCCAGGCGGTCCTGGCCCACCCGGCGAGGCTGACCTGGGTGGACGCCTTCGCGATCGCCCGCTTCCCGGTGACCTGCGCCGAGTACTTCGCCTTCCTCGACGCCCTGCCCCCCGACCAAGCGCGCGCACGATCGCCGCGCGATGGCGGCCGACCGCTCTTCGAGCCCGACGGCGACGGCCGCTGGCACCTGCCGGCGCGCGATCCGGATGGTGATCTGTGGCTGGCCGACTGGCCCGTCTTCAACGTGTCCTATCAGGACGCCGAGGCCTACGCGGTTTGGCGAAGCGCGCGCGACGGGGTCCGCTACCGGCTACCCCGCGACGACGAGTGGGAGAAGGCTGCGCGCGGCCCGGACGGGCGCATCTACCCTTGGGGTGACCACTTCGACGCCAGCTTCTGTTGCGTGCGCGGCAGCGTGCCCGAGGATCCGCTGCCCCAGCCGGTCGGCCGCTTCCCCCTCGACGCCTCGCCCTATGGGGTGCGCGACCTGGCCGGCGGTATCCGCGAGTGGGTCGACGCCTGGTTCGAGCCGCGCCACAAGACGGTGCGCGGCGGCGCCTACAGCCTGTACCCCTTCTTCGGGCGCGCTGCTGCGCGCTGGGGCCACAGCCCCGCGGCCACGGTGCCCAACATCGGGCTGAGGCTGGTGAAGGACCTGGGGTGACGGGGGCGACCGGGTGGCTCGTGGGCTAGGGTGCCTCGAGCAGCTCCACCAACGCGTCGGTGGCCTCGGCCGTGCCGTCCTCGCCCCGTGCCAGCAGCGCCCACAGCAGGGTGACGCTCTCGCTCCCGCCGGCGGTGTGGCGCAGGGCATCCAGCAGGGCGAGGGCGTCGGCGCGCTGGCCGCCTTGGGCCAGGGCGATGGCCTGGGCGACCCGCAGGCGTGGGTCGCCCGGGGCGACCGCGGCGAGGGTCTGGGCGGCCTTGGCGTGCTGGCCGGTGGCGAGCTGGTGAAGGCCCTGCAGCGCGGCCGCCTGCCCGCTGTTGGGCGCGGGGCCGAGGGCCTCGGCGCGGTGCCTCCACCCTTGCTCGAGCGCGCTCAGCTCGGCGGCAGAGACCGTGCGTTCCGGCGCCCACCAGGCGTCCAGCGCCGCCGTGGTGAGGCGCTCGAGTTCGGCGCCGACGTCGCGCCGGATCGCGGCCAGGCCTGCACCCAGGTAGCCGGCCTCGCAGGCGGCGGCGATCGCACCGAAGGCACCGTCGGGACCGGCGAAGCGTCCGGCCTTCGCCCGCGGGACCGCGCCGGTGAGGGCGGCGGCCGCCGTCGCGGGCGGGCCTTCGGGGGGCGGCGTCTTCACCCGGCGCACGGCCAACTCGAGCTCGGCCTCGATCTTCACCCGGTCGCCGGCCTCGGGCGGCGCCAACTTCAGGTAGACGCGGTAGGCGATGATGGCGCCCTCGACGTCGTCGGCGTAGAGGCGGGCGCGAGCCAGCGCCCGGTAGGCCCCGGCCGCCTCGGGCAGAGCTTGCGCCACGCGCAGGAAGCTGCGGGCGGCCTCGTTGTAGCGGCCCTCGTTATAGGCCTTGCGCGCCGCCGCCACCTCGGGGTGCTCGGGCAGCCCGGGCGACGGTGCCTCGGCCGTCGCCGCGGCTGCCTCGTCGGCGGGCGCGTCCGCGGGCTGCGCGGCCGCAGGGCCGGCGAGGGTGGCGCTGAGCGCGAGGGTGACCCAGCGGCGCATCACAACCACTCCGGCAGCTCGAGGGCGTAGCCGCCGCCGATCAGCAACGACGCCTGCGTCCGCTGGCCGGGCAGGAAGTCGAACTGCGCGGCGAGCCCGACGAAGACGTCGGGCGTCAGGGCGTAGCGCACGCCGAACTCGAGGCCCAGCAGGACGCTCCAGTGCGTGAGGCTGGTGTAGGCGCCTGGACCGCGCTTCGCGTCGAAGCTCTCGCGGGTCAGCTCGACGCCGCCCTGGGCATAGGGCTCCAGTCGCCACGCGTCGTAGCGCGCGCCGACCCAGCCCGGCCGAATCGTGAAGCGGCCGGGATCCCGCAGGCGGCCGGGGGTGCCGTCGACGGTAGCGTCCACGGCGCTCGGGCCGCCCTCGAAGCTGAGGGACAGCGCCTCGACGACGAGCAGCGCGCTCCGCCAGCCAGCGCCGATCGTCAGGCCGGCCACGCCGAGGGAGGCGTCCTGGCTCTGCACGTCGAGCCGGCTGTCACCCCGCCCGGTTTGCGTGTCCACGTCGCCCGACAGGATCGCGCCACTGCGGAAGTCGGCGCGCAGGTAGAACGGGTGGGCGGTGGTGTCGGCGTGTGGGCTGCGCAGCGCGGCCTGCCAGGCGGGCTCGCTGCGCTGGAGGCCGATGGTGAGATCGAGCTGGACGCGCGGCTTGATGACGAGGTCGGCCTCGTAGGGATCGTGGCCGTCGGACTCCACGCGCAGGCGATGGGCGCCGGGGGGCAGCTCGAGGGTCTGGCTAGGGTCCGTGATCGGCGTCTGGTCGACCAGGACGCGGGCCCCGGGCGGGCTGAGCAGCAGCACGAGCTGGCCGTAGGCGTCGGGCAGATCCACGCTGACCGTGGTCGTGCGCCCGATGGTGATCTCGACGCCCTGCTCGATCGGGCGTTTGCCGTCGGCCTCGATGCGCAGGCGGTGGGCGCCCGGCGGGCCCGGGTAGGCGCCGCTGCCTTGGCCCAAGAGACGGTCGTCGAGGAAGATCGCCGCGTCGGCGGGGTCGACCGTGAGCTCCAGCGTGCCGTTTCCCCGGAGCTGTCCAAAGGCCTCGCGGGCCGCGTCGGCGAGCGTGGTGCCGCGCCCCTCGTAGGCCTGCGGTTCGCCGCCCGCCGCGGCGATTCGGAGCAGCGTCACCGTGAAGTCGGTCCCGCCGCCCACGACGGTGGCCGTCACGCGTCCCGCGGCGCCCAGCAGCCCCAGCGCTTCGATCGCGGGATCGGCGCAGGCGCGCAGATCGGCGAGGCAGCCCAGCTCGGTGGGCACCGGCGCGGCCGCCACGAAGGCGCGCAGCTCGTCCGAGGTCATCAGGTGGTCGGGGGCATCGCCGCGGGCGGTCACGAGGGCCCCGCGCAGGTCGTCGGCCCGGGAACCCGGGAAGTGCCATACCAGCGGAGGCGACGCGAGCAGGCCGATGAGCAGCAGGGTATTCACGCGGCGCATCCTACGGGCAAGCGGGCGTCGAGTGCACGCCCGTCGACCGGGGGGTGAGCTTGCTCACGGCGCGGGGCCTGACCTATCCTGCGTCCCTTCGCGCCAGTCGGAGGCTCCCCATGCGCCGCGCGCTCCTGCTCCCCGTCGTCCTCCTTGCCTGCGCCGCCTGCGCCGAGGAGAAGACCCAGCCCGCCAACAGGCCCAGCATCACCTCCGGGGTGATGGAGTGCGTGCCCATTGGGGGCGGCGCCAGCGAGTCCTTCCGCCTCGATCGGGTCGAGATCATCGCGCTCGACCTCGACGGCGTGGACGATCTGCGGGATCCCATCGTGTGGGTGGGGTCGACCCCGCTGCCCGTGACCGCCGAGGACATCCCCAAGCAGGGCACCGAGCCGCTCGGGTGCAAGCAGGACAGCTGCGAGCGCATGTGGAGCTGGGAGCGCGGGCCCGACACGGCGCAGATTTACTGCGGCACCGACGGCACGCTGCTCGACGCCTTCGTCGAGGTGCGCGACACCAAGGGCTTCCTGGTGCGGAAGATCCTCGAGTCGACGTCCATCTGAGGCGTCCGGACGGTCTGGATCAGGGGGGCGGGGCCGGGCTGATCAGGGTCGCCCGGCCGGCGGATTCGGTCAGGGTTGCTCGGCGGGGGGATCGTCGGCGTGCCCGTCCATCGGGCCGGCGAAGTCGCCATCGAAGGGCGGACCCTCGTCGTTGCTGGTCCGGATCACGCCGCGCCACACACCGTCCTTCATCGCGTCGACCACGAGATCGTCGTTCTCTTCGACGAAGGCCATCTCGCCCTGCAGGGTGAGGTGGGTGTCGATGCGCAGGCGCCCGATGATGGCCTCGGCGGCGTCGCCCGCCACGCCCAGGACCGTGGTGCACCACCCCTCGATCGTGTCCCGGCTGACGATGTTGATGCCGCCGATCCGAAGGTGGCTGTTGCCGCCCGTGATGCCGTTGGCGAAGCCCGGGCAGTTGGCCAGGTTCAGCAGCGCGTCGTGCAGGTTGTTCGCCCCGTTGGCGATGAAGGGCAGGATGATGTTGTCGAGCACGAAGATGATGAGCCGGCCGTACTGCAGGTCCATCGTGTGGCTGTCGATGATGCCCTGGTTGTAGGTGTGGATACGGCCGGTGAACTGGCCGAACACGAGCTGAATGCCGTCGGCCGCCGCGGCCACCTCGTCCATGGTGAAGGCATACCGACCGCACTGCGGATCCGGATCGCCCTCGCAGGGCAAGCGCCAGTAGAAGGCGAGGCCGACCCAGTTCTGGCTGCCGTCGAAGGTACCGTCGCGCCGAGGTTTGGACAGGCGCATCTTCGAGATGACCTCGAGGTTGCTCACGATGCTGATGATGTCCGAGCCAATGGTGAAGAAGTTGCGCAGCCAATCAGGCCCGTCGTTGTCGATGTAGTTGTTGATGATGTCGTTCAGATCGTCCTCGACCCAGCCGCGCACCAGATCGATCACCAGCGCGCCGATGGCGCCGGCGGCCTGGCGTACCAGGCCCTCGACCAGGTCGAACACGAGCCCGGCGATCTCGCGCTCGTGGTTCTGATCGCCGAAGAAGCTGACCAGGCCGCGGATGACGTCGCCCAACGTGCCGGGGATGGCATCGCTGAAGTCGAAGTGGTTGATGACCGTGTAGGTGCCCGCGGGGTTGAGCGGCAGGAGGAAGACCGCCACCCGCACGCGCTGGGTCTCGTCGGCGCGCACGATGAGATCGCCCGCGCAACCTCCCGCCGCGAGCACGCCGTTCGAGGCCGTGCGCCCCCGCACGAGGACCGCGAAGCGCGTGCCCGCGAGGACGTCGGCGACGGTGAAGCGATCGGACGGGCCCATCACCTGGCCGCTGTGCAGGACCTCCGCCATGCCTTCGGGCCGCGTGAGGTAGTAGGGATCCTCGCAGAAGGTGGAGTCGGTGAGCAGGTAGACCTCGAGCTGACCCAGCGGCACCGGGCCCTCGTAGTCGAACGAGACCTCGACGCTGCCCGTGGGCAGATCGATGACGTGCACCGTGAACTGCAGGCGGCGCGTGTCGGGGCTCCACACCTCGACCGTGTAGTCCCGCAGCTCGTCGCCCGCCTGGAACTCGACCTGGGCGAAGCCATTGGCGTCGGTGACCGTGCGGCGGGCGCTCAGGTTGGCGGTGTTGCTGTCGTCGTCGATGATCGCGTACTCGACGCGATCACCCTCGACCGGATCGCCGTTGCTGTCGAGCAGCAGCACCCCAAGGTCGATGGCGCCACCGCGGTGCACGTCGCGCTCGTCATCTCCCGCGATGACGAGGATGCGGCCGAACACCTGATTGGGTGGGGGGAGCAGGTTGCCGGCGTCGTCGTAGTGCGGCGTGCCGGGATCGAGGGTGCCGTTGGGATCGCCCTCGCTGAGCACCTCGCGGTGGTCCGGCTTGGCGTTGTCCTCGCAGGCGCTCAGCAGCGCCAGAGGCACGACCAGTCCGATCGCGAGCAGCCTGATCATCGACCGTTCGACGCGCATCGTCAGCATGTCGTGCGACCCCCGTGCAGCGGCGCTGCACAATAGCAGAGTCGCGGTCATCGCGCCCAGCGGCGCGCCACGCCCCAGCGGCCCGCCACGCCTCAGTCGCGGCGCCGGCGTCGCACGAGGAGCCGCGCCAGGCCGAAGAGCGCGACGGACCCGATGATCAGGCTGATCAACAGGACCACGACGTTGGGCCAGCTGCCGAGGCCCAGGTCCGTGGTGTCGAAGAGCCGAATGGGCTCGATGTCCGGGATGCTGAACTTGAGTCGGAGGGTGCGCGCGGTGGCTCGGTGAACGGGGTCGACGTCCGGGTCGAACAGGTGGCCCACCGCGTCGACCGGGAAGCCGACCAGGCTACTTTGGCGCAGGCGGTGGTCGACGACGTCGCGGCGGTCGGCCGCGAGGACGGCGAAGACGTTGTCCCCGCTGAGCTTCACATAGAACTTGCGCCCCGCGTCGCGGTGGTACAGGTCCGGTGACTCCTCGGGCACCCCGGTCGCGAGCACCGTCTGGTTCTGGACCACGCCGATCACGCGGCAGTAGGTGTCGGCCGGCAAGGGGGTCACCGCGTCTGGGTGGTCGACGCGTTGGAAGGGCCGCTCGGTGATGTCACCGCAGTCGGTGGGCTGCCGCGCCGCGATCAGGCGGGCGGCGCCGGGCCAACTGCGGTAAGCGGTGAAGATCGAGAGCCCGCAGACGAGCAGCAACAGGACGGGGTGGCGCATCGTGAGACCCCGACGGCGAGGGACCGCGTCCTCGTCCTCGTCGACCCAGTCGAGCAGCGCGTCGTCGTCCTCGTCTGGGCCCGGATCGGGTGTGGAATCGTCGTTCGCCATCGGCGGGCGCTGCCCTCAGACCGTTGCGGACTCGTAGACAACGAGGGGTGGGCAAGGTTTCCGGGCGGCTGCCAGGGCCTCGGCGCTCCACAACGGAGCGCCGGCTCGGTGCCCCGCCTCAGCACTCCCCGGCGAAGATGTCCTCGAGCTCTTGAGCGACCTCGATCTCGTCGCGCTGCGTGGCCAGCGAGAGCTCCTTGACGAGCAGCGAGCGGGCCTGATCGAGCATCTGCCGCTCGCCGTAGCTCAACTCCTTGTCGCTCTTGAGGCGGTAGAGATCGCGCATGACCTGGGCAATCTCGAGGACCGAACCGGTGCGCAGCTTCTCGTTGTAGGCGCGAAAGCGACGGTTCCAGGTCTTGTCCTTGGGGCGGTCGGCCTCTTCGCGCAGCACCGCGTACACGGAGGGGACCTGCTCCGGCTCGATGAGCCCCCGCAGGCCAACGTCGGCGGCCTTGTGCGTGGGGATGCGGACGATGGTGCCGGTGTCCATTCGCAGCGTGTAGACCTCGAGCGAGTTGCCGGCGACCTCCATCGTCCCGACATCGGTGATCTGCCCGATGCCTTGGCCCTGATAGACCGCCATGTCGCCGATTTCGAAGTGACCCATCGTTCCCTCCTCCGTGAACGAGCCGACGGTGCGATCGCTCGCAAGTCGCTCCACGGTCGCGCATGTAAGCATGTCTCGCGACGCCGGACAACCCCGGCGCGTCGGGGGGGGTCAGCCCAGGGCGTCGATGGCCCGGATGACGGCCGTGGCGGCCTCGCCGTCACCGAAGGCCTCGACCGGCGGTGGCGTGGAGGGCGGCGGCTTGCGGGCCGCGGCGCGCAACGCGTCTGGGTCGGCGTCGACCAGCACGTTCCAGCCGCCGGCGAGCGTCTCGGGCCACTCGGTGGTGTCACGCAGCGTGACGCACGGGCGCTCGGCGAAGAGGGCCTCCTTCTGCACCCCGCCCGAGTCGGTCAGCACCAGGGCGCAGCCCGTGAGCAGCGCGGCGAAGTCCAGGTAGCCCACGGGGTCGACCACCACGACGCGGGCCGGGGGCTCCAGGCCCGCGCGGTCCATCGCGTGGCGCGTGCGCGGGTGCAAAGGCAGGAGCACGGGCCAGGGCAGGTCCCCCAGGGCCGTCAGGAGGCCCGCGAGCCGCGCCGGCTCGTCGGTGTTGGCGGCGCGATGCAGCGTCGCGACGGCGAAGCCCCGGGGGCGCGCGGCCTCGGCGGGG
>CALBMW010000525.1 GCA_937896275.1 uncultured Myxococcales bacterium | reverse complement strand
GCGGCGGGCTCGTCGGCGGCGGGCTCGTCGGAGGCGGGCCCTGCGGCGGCGGGCTCGTCGTCGGTGCTCCGTGCGGCAACGTCGTGCGCGGCGGCGTCGTCGGCAAGTCCGACGGTCGTGGCTGTCTCTTCGTCGGTGTCGTCGCTTGCGGCCTCGACCCCGGCGGATCCGTAGGCGGCGGTCGCTTCGCCCGCGAGCGCCTCGTCGTGGGTGTCCGCCGTGGGCGCGTCTGCCTCGGCGCTCTCCGGTTCGGCGGGATCGCCCTCGCCGTTCTCCGTGGTGGGCTCGCCGGTCGGCGCGAGGTCGTCGCTCGCGACTGGGGGGCCGTCTTCATGCGTGAGGGCTCGCGTTTCCATGGCCGCGTCCTCCATTGCGGCGCCCGGCGACGTGGCGGTGGCCTCGGCGGCCTCCGCCACGGCTGGATCGACCGCTCCCGCGTCCTCGTCCGCCTCGGGGGCAGGGGCCGCGGGCGCGAGCGTCACCACCGGTCGCGCCGCGTGGGGCGTGGCCGACGCTGAGCGGAAGCGCACGCCGCTCGTGCTGCCGAGGGTCTCCTGCAGCAGGCCCTCGCAGGCCTGCGCCAACTCCAACGCCGAGGCCGGCCGCCGGTCGGGCACCTTCTCCAGGCACCGCATCACCAGCGCGTCCAGCCCTTCGCTGATCGCCGCCTGGGGCCGCACCAGCCCCGGGCTGAGCGGCTTCTCGAGCGCATGCCGGCGGGCGGTCGCCTTGAAGGCAGAGCCCGCGAAGGGCGGGCGCCCGGTGAGCGTCTCGTAGACGGTCAACCCCAGCATGTACAGGTCGGTTCGGGGGTCGAGATCCCTGCCCTGAACGATCTCGGGCGCGACGTACTCGGGCCGCGCCAGGCAAGTGCCCTGCGCCCGCGCCGGCGCCGCTTCCAACGCCAGCGCGCGCCAGATCCCGACGCCCGACAGCACCGCCCGCTCCATGCCCAGCGGGTCGCGGATCAGGAACACGTTGTGCGGCTTGATGTCGAGGTGCAGCAGGCCACCCTGATGCAGCCCGTCGAGCGCGGCCAGCATCTGCAGCGCCAACTGCAGCGTGGCCGCGGCGTCCAGCGGCCCCTCCTGTTCGAGGCGGTGAGCCAGGCTCTGCCCGGCGAGCAGCGGCTCGACGAGGTAGACGAAGCGACCGGCGTGAACCCCGAAGCCCAAGGTCGGCACGATGTTGGGGTTCGTCAGCCGCGTGGCGGCCTGCACGTCGTCCAGCAGACGCGTGGCCACCTCGCCATCCGGGGCGACGCCTGGGTTGAGCAGCTTGAGCGCAACCGGACGCTGACCCTGGGCGTCGTCGGCCCGGTACACGGTGCCGACCGCGCCCTGGCCCAACTTGCGGTCGACGACGTAGCGATCCCCGACCGTCTGGCCGACGAAGCTGACGTCGTCACCGCCGCCGAGACGCGATCCGTCATGGGGACAGAACTCGGCGTTCTCGTCGAACCGCAACTGGCAGAGGGGACAGAGCTTCACGGCTCTTCGACTCTCCAAACGCCCAATGCGTCGCACTTCAGGGCCGCCCGCCGGTCCCCTCGATCAGGCGGATCCCGGGTGCCGCTCGACTCCGAGAGTCGTGGCGCCCCGAGCACGCTCGCGTTGGCGCCTGCCCGTCGAGCAGACCACCGAAAAACGCGCGGGACCGTAACACGGCGGCCCGCGCCGAGGCAATCGTGAGGGCGCGGCCCATCGCCGCGGTCAGGCCCCCCGCGGCGGCCCCGGTCTCCCTACGCGCCGTCCGTGTCGTCGGGATCGGGCGCGGCGAGGAATCCACGCGCCAACTCCGCCGAGGTCCCGTCGGCCACCAACTCGAGGTAGCGACCCCAGTGGGGTCGGGCTCGTTCGCGCGTGCCCGCCTTCTCCCACAACAGCGCCAGGTTGAAGTGCGCGTCGGCGAAGTCCGGCGCGAGGTCGAGCGCCAGCGCATAGCAGCGCGCGGCCGCGTCGAGGTGGCCGAGATCGTCCAGCACGTTCGCGAGGTTGTACCAGCCCTCGGCGTACTCGGGATCGGCGCGCGTCGCGGCGCGGTAGCGCTCGCCGGCCTCGTGAAGATCGCCGCGCGCGTAGGCCACGTTGCCCAGGTTCAGCAGGGCCCCCAGGTGGTCGGGCTCCACGTCGAGCGCCCGCTGGTAGTGGTGCTCCGCCGCGTCGAGCTCGCCGCGCTCCTCGAAGCTCAGCCCGCGCTGCACGAGGGCCTCGGCGTCGGCCAGGCGCGGCGGCGGCTCGACGTCGACCACATCTCCGACGGCGCGCGCGGCCTCGGCCAGCGGCCCCACGGGCAGGGCCAACACGATCTGCCCGGATCGCGG
>CALBMW010000524.1 GCA_937896275.1 uncultured Myxococcales bacterium | reverse complement strand
GCCAAGCTCGGCACGAAGGTGCCGGTGACGGTGCTCGACCATGTCTGGTGGGTCGTTTCCCTCGATGGTCAGCACACCACGCTGCCCGAAGACGAGCCCACGTCGGGCGGCGCGACCGGCCTCGGCGAGGGGGTCAGCGTCGTCGGCCTGGCATTGCAGGCGCACGTCGACTTCAACGGGATCGGTGTCTTCGGTGGGGTCAGCACGGCGTTCCTCGCGAGGCGAATCATCGCCGGGCGGCCGTACCAACTCGGAGTGTTCGCCGAGTTCTGAACCTGTCGGCCGGCGCTCGCCGTGCGAACCGGCGGCAGCCGCACATCTCGCACTGCGTTGGGGCCCCGAAGACTGCGTTGGGGCCCCGAAGACTGCGTTGGGGCCCCGAAATGCGAGACGCCCCTCGGTCCAAAGCCGACGGGGCGTCTCAATGGGCGACGACCTCTGGCCGTCGTCCCGGGACGTCACTACGACGTCCGATTGCGCCCAGGTGGGCGCCCATTCGACCGAAGTTGTGGGTGTGCGTCGATGGCCACCTCCGGCCCTCTTTGGGCTCCTTTTCGGTCCGACCAGAACTTAGGCACATCGGTTCGCGCCGCAAGCCCGCGGCGAATCTTCTCCAGGACGCGATCCGCCTCGGATGAACCCTAAGAGTTTCGAGATGTTGCGGGCATCGTCGATGCCGCGATGGTGGGTGCCGTCCAGAGGTAGGCCGGCGGTCCGCAGGGCCTCCGCCATCCCGAAGCGTCGGGTGGTGCCGAGGGCCCGCGAGAAGGCCATCTTCACGTTGAGGTGGTCCTCGCCGAAGGGCAGCGCGACGCCGTGATGGCGCGCGTCTCGCTCGAACTGATTCTTGTCATAGGCCCCCCACGAGCAGAACAGCGGCGGCGGGCCCTGACCGCAGGTCAAGAACGCCCGCAGCGCGGCCAGGGCCACCGGGAAGGTGGGCGCCCGGTCGACCTGCGCCTGCTCGATCGAGGTCAGCGTGCGGCAGAAGGGGGTCAGCGCCGGGTTCCGCACCGGGCGCACGAAGGTCTGAAACTCCGCGACCGGACGCAGCGAGGTCGCGTCTACGCGCACCGCCCCGATCTCGATGATCTCCATCTCGTGCTTGGGCACGAGGCCGCCATCGTCGCAGGTCGCCTCGAGGTCGATCACCAGATAGTCTCGCGTGGACATTGAAGCCTCCTTGGTCTCGGGCCGCGCACCATCGCGACCCACACTCGGCAGGGTAGGGAGGGCGCCGCCGTGCCGCCCGGACAGGAAACCGGACACGCCCCCTTCACGTGGGCAGACCTGATCGAGGGCTTCTCGGCCGAGCTCGGCTCGCTGGCCGCCGTCGCGCTGCACCTCGCCGAGCGGCGCGAGTTCAAAGAAGGCGCCGAGAGCGTCGAGCGGGGGCTGCGTCGCCTGCGCGACCGGGGCATGGGCGACGGCGGCGTTTGGGGGCAACGCGTGCTGCGCGTGTTCGGCCTGCCCGCCTCCGTCACCGACCGCGTGCGCTGGATGGGCCAGTACCACACCCGCTTCACGGACTTGCCCGCCTCGCTGTGCGCCGAGCTGCTGCGCCCCTGGGACCGTCCGCCGGTCAGCGAGAGCCCGGCGCGTGTCTGGGTACTCCTGGGGCGGGCCAACCTCGCGCTGCGCGCCCGCGTCGACGCGACCCCGCTGCTCGAGCAGGCTTCGCTGCTGCAAGCTCAGGCCGAGGTGGCGGCCCGCGTGGAGTGGGCCCTCGTGATGGCCTTCGTGGTCAGCCGTCGCGACCCCGACGCCGCGCGTCGCGCCTTGGCGCAGGCCGAGGCCGGGCTGGGCGACGACGCCCTTGATGCCGCCGATCGGGCCTGCCTGTTCGCGCGGTGGATCGATCAGGTGGCCTACCCGCTCAACCGCCCGGGCAGCGGCGCGGCCCACCACGCGGCGGCGGCCGATCTGTACCGACGCATCCCGGACGAGGGGCCGCTCTTCGCCCGCAGCCGGCGGGCAAACGGCCTGGGCTGGAGCCTGCTTCAGCTCGGGGACCGATCGGCGGCCGAGGCCGAGGCGCGCCTCAGTGTCCGGTTGGCCGGTGACGCCGGGTCACTGCGCATGCGGGCGATGGCGCTGAACCTGCTGGCGGAGGTGACCGAAGGCGCCGAGGCTGCCGACGCCCATGACCGTGCGCTGGGGATCGCGCGCGGGCTGGAGGACGAAGCGCTGAGGGTGCGCTTCGGCGGCGGCGATCAGGGGGCCGTGGCCTCGTCGATCGCGGACCGCAGCAGGCCGTGAGGGTAGCGGGCGCGGAAGGTTGCGAGGCGCGCAGGAAACGTCGGCGGGGCGCGGCTCGAAGCGCGGCGTGGCCCCCGATCGCGCCCGCGCCCTGCTCGACCGACGCGGCAGGCGCGACGCCAATGCCCCTGGCACCGGCGGGCCCGAAGGGTGTTGAATGGGCTCCGCGCCTGCTCGTCGGGCGCGCCGCACTTCACCCTGGGGAGACTCTACGATGCGCCGATGGATCGTCCTGCTGACCGCCGTTCCCCTCGCCCTGGCCGCCGCGTGTGACGATGACGACGACAGTGGCGGCGGCTCGACCGACGTCAACTCGGGCATCGCGGCCGGCGAGACGGTCGACAGCCTCGACGATGGGGACGGCGAACGCCTCTGCACCGCGATCGAGCGCGCCTCGGCCCATGTCGTGGACGCCAGCACCGCGTGCACGCTCGCGGGCTTGCTGTTCAGCAGCACGCCCGACGAGTGCCGGCAGTTCGAGCAGCTTTGCCGATCCGCGGCGGAGCAGCCCGTGGAGCCCGACGACGGTTCGGAGGGCACCTGCCCCTTCGCCGATCCCGCCCAGCGCGCCGCGTGTACGGCCACGGTCGAGGAGATCGAGGGTTGCATCGAGGCCTCGCTGCAGATGACGCGGGCCGTCCTCAGCGCTCTCGACTGCAGCCAGGCCAGCGGCGAGGGTGGGCTGCTCGGCGCCGTCAGCGGCGGGGGCGGGCTCGGCGGGCTCGAGAGCCTCGAGACGCTCCCCACCGAGTGCGTCGGCGTGCAGCAGAAGTGCCCGAACCTGTTCAGGGACGGCGTGGGGGGCGCGGTCGACATGGGCCCTGGCCCCGACCCTGAGGCCGACGCGGGCGCCCCTCAGCCCGACGGCGCCGCGCCCGCGCCCGACGGCGCGGCCGACGACGCGGGCTGAGTCCGCCTCGCCGGGCGCTCGGTTCCTGCATCGAGGGACGCTCGAGGCTCCGCCCGAAGACGCACTCTGGCCGCACCCCGCCGCCATGGCAGTGCATCATTCCGAATGAAACCGGGGCGTTGGAGCGACGTTCGTCGGTTTGACGCACTGCGTCACGAATTGTGTTGACGCACAATGACGCAGCGCGTTAAAGGTGTGGCGTGAGCATCGAGAGACGGCGCCGCGGCGCCCCAACCGAGGAGGAAACCATGTCGAACCTCGCCACCAACCTGAGCGAGAAGCTGCCCAAGTTCGTCCGCACCCGCGTCGAGGCTGTCGAGGCCAAGGGTCGCAAGCTGGTCGAGCGCGTCGACCACTACGTCGAGCAGGCGCTGCCCGAGGCGGTCACCGCCCCGCTGCGCGGCGACAAGCTCACCTTGGACGCGCTGCGCCAGGCGGCCAAGGCGGCAGGCCAGGAGCTCGAGGCGTGGGTGAAGGGCAAGAAGGACGCGGAGCCCGAGGCCAAGGCCGCCGAGCCCAAGGCGGCGAAGCCGGCGCCCAAGAAGCGGGCCGCGCCCAAGCGCCCGGCCGCGAGCAAGGCGTCCGCAAAGCCCGCGGCGAAGCCCACCGCCGACGCCGCGGCCAAGCCGGCCCGCAAGCGCGCTCCGCGCAAGGCGACGCCCGCCTCGACCGACGCGCCGGTCTGATCGCCGACGCTTCGTCGACGTCCCCGCGCAGCGCGCTTCGTGCGCCCGCCCAACGCCGTGCCGTCAGGGCGCCTCGAGCGCCCCGAGATCGGCGGCGGCGATCCAACCCTCGCCGCCATCGGGCAGCGTCACGCGGTTCCAGCCGTCCACCTCGCCGCGCAGCCGCACCAGGACCCCTCCCGTGAGGATGGCCTCTGCCTTGTACTGCTCGCCCGGCCCGCTCCGCACGCGGCTCCGGTCTGCGACGACGACGCCCTGTCGGAGGTCGCTCAGGAGAGACGCACGCCCCCACAGGAGCGCGCCGAACGCCACGCTCGCCAAGCCCGCGAGCACCGCGCCGAACCAGGCCGCGGTGCGTCGGCCGTGGCGCAGTCGGTGGGCCATCCCGAGGAGGCCGAAGAGCAGAACCCAGGCCACGGCGAAGCCCACGGCCAAAGTCCCGGGCTTCAGCGCGGTCAAGAGGCCCACGCCCAGATCGTCGTCGCCGGGCAGCACGAGACGCTCGTCGGTGGAGCTCGCGAGCGCCTCGCTCACCGCCCAGGCGCGCACCTGCTCGAGGTTGTGCGCGGCGTCCGCGTCGCCGGGGCGCAGCATCCGCGCCTGCTCGAAGGCGTGGATCGCCCGGCCCGCGCGGCCGGCGCGCGCCTCGGCGCAGCCCAGGTTGTACCAAGCGTCGGCGCTCTGCGGGTGAGCCTGCGTGGCCGACCGGTACAGGCGCGCGGCGCTCTCGAACTCGCCCTTCCAGAAGGCCTCGTTGCCTTCCTCGGCGGGGCCCGCCCAGGCGGCGAGGGGCACAGCGAAGCTCAGCAGCAGCAGCATCGCGACGCGCATCAGGCGCCCCCCTCGATTCGATCGACCAGGGCCATCGCGCGGTCGGCCGCGTCGGCGACCTTGCCCCCGGCCGCGGCCGGAGCGAAGCGGGCGAAGTCACAGTTCTCGAGCTCGGCCACGAGCGCGTCGACCGTCCCGGGCGCCACCCCGAGCGTGCGCAGCGCGTCGGCGAGCCGCGGGTGCGTCAGGCCGTTGAAGCGGCCCTGGAAGCGCGCCTCGAGGTAGGCGATGAGCGCGGCCGCGACCCCGCCGTAGCCGGTCGGCGCGTCGCCCTGTCGCTTCAGCGTCGCCAGCGCGGCGTGTGCGACGGCGCC
>CALBMW010000523.1 GCA_937896275.1 uncultured Myxococcales bacterium | reverse complement strand
GCGGCGCGCAGGGCGCGGTCGAAGCCCGGGTAGCGTGCCCGCAGGCGAGCCAACTCGTCGACCGGCAGCAGCACGGTCTCGGTGGGACCCACCGCGCGCGCCGACTCGCGCCAGGCGCCGCCCCGCACCAACTCCACCACACCGACGACCTCGCCCGGGCCGCACGCGGTGAGAGGCTCGCGACCGCCCTCGGTCTGGCGCTCGCGGCGCACCCGCCCCCGCAGCACCACGCGCGGGCCCTCGAAGAAGGCGCCCGCGGGCACGACCAACTCGCCCGCCTCGTGCGCGATGGGGGCCGCGCGTTGCATCGCCTCGAGGGCCACGCGACGAGGCAGCGCCGCCAGGAGCCTGGGCACGGCCTCGTCGGCCGGGCTCGCTTCGGGGGGCAATGGGCCCGCCGGGAGCGTGGACCGTTCGTCGGCGCCCTCCAGCTCGTCCATCCACTCGATGTCGGCGGTCGACAGGGCCCGATCCACCGCTGGATCGAGATCCAGGTCCTGCGTCGCGCGGGCCTCGAGCGGCGCCTCGCTGGGGGGCAGGTCCGGGCCCGAGAGGAGTTCGATCTCGAGCTCATCGGCGTCGTGCACGGCGACGAGGCTCATCGCGTCCACCGGCTCGTCGTCGAAGGCGGCGACCACCGCGTCGACGTCGAGGCCGGCCTCGAAGGTCAGCGCGGCAGGCCCCCGCACCGCCAGCAACGCGAAGGCGTCGGCCATCTGTTCGTCCGCGTTCGCCGCCGACCCGACGGAGGCGCGCGTGCTGAGTCGGGCGGCCAGGGCGTCGAGATCGACGTCGTCCACCGGCTCGGCCGCGGTGCCCGCGGACGGCGTGCCCTGCGGCTCGGCGTCTGCCTGAAGCACGAGCGGCCGGGCCTCGCCGTTTGCCGGGGGCTGCGCCCCCTCACCGATGCGGTCTCGCAGCTTGCGCGCGGCTCTCAGCCCGGGCTCGAGGACCAGCGCGTGGCCGCAATCCACCCGCGCAGCGTCGAGGTGCCCCGCGGCCAAGAGGTGCTCCGCGCGCAGGACGAGCCACCGGGCCGCGTCCTTGGGCTGATCCAACTGCAGGCTGATCCGCGCGAGGCGCTCGAGGTGCCCGACGTGACCGGGCTCGAGCGAGAGCAGCCTCTTGAAGTTGCGCAGCGACTGACGAAGCCGCGACTTGTCCTCGACGCCCAAAGGATCACCTCCAAGGTGCGCGCGGCACGCTCGAACGCCTGGAGCGTGACGCGCGCCCAGCGCACGTCGGTCTGCCCGGTTCCCCGGGCGCCCATTGTGCCGCGCCGCCACGCTCCGCACCACCCCCGCGTCGGCGCCCGCGGCGCGCCTGGTATGGACCTGCCAGCGCGCGCACGAACAGCCCTTGGCCGCCGGCCGCGCGTTCTGGTAGATCGGTGCCGACCGACGAGGACGTATCCATGCTCGAAGAGAAGAAGTTTCGCTGCTGGAGCTGCAACCACGAGATCGACATGACGGTGAAGGTGCAGCGACGCGACAGCTGCCCTTCCTGCGACGCCGATCTGCACGTCTGCAAGAACTGCAGGTTCTGGGATCCGGGTTGCCACAATGAGTGCCGCGAGAGCATCGCGCACTTCATCCGCGACCGCGAGAAGGCCAACTTCTGCATGTCCTTCGAGTTCAAGTCGGAGAGCGACGTCGACCGCGGCGTGGCCGACGACGCCCGCGCCCGCCTCGAGGCGATGTTCAAGAAGCTCAAGTAGCCCCGGCGCTTCCCCACGAGACCCGGCGCCTCCACACGAACCCCGGCGCTTCCCCACGGGATCCGGCCCGCGGCAAGCGCCTACTCCGTCAACGTGGCGCGCACCCGCAGCCCACCCTCGAGCTGAAGTCGTCCGTCCACCAGCCGTGGTGACGCGGCGAAGTGAGGCACCACGCTCAGCCCGACGAGGCGCGGCGCGATGCCGCCAAGCGCCGCTGCGTCGATCGTGACCGGATCGATGCCCAGCCCCAGGCCGCCGGCCAACGCGTCCTGCACCATGGGCCACACCGCCAGCTCGACGAGCTGACCCAAGGCCTCCGGCGTCAACAACGGTCGAGCCGATCCTTGCTGGATGAGCGTGGCCTCGACGGTGGGATCCTCGCCGATGACCAGCGCCAACTGGGTCTCGACCACCTCGAGCGACACGCCCACCCGAAGGCTCAGCGCGTAGACGTCGGGCGCGGGCGCGCCGGGACCCGTGGTGCTCATGCGCAAGTCGCCCACCTGAATCTCGAGCGGGTACGGCGACAGGGGCGGCGAAGGCGCGATCACGGGCGGCAAGTGCCCGTCCAGCTCGACCGAGCCGAGCAGACCCGCGAGCTGCTCCGGCAGCGGCGGCCTGATCTGCAGCAGCCCGGCGCGCCAGACCTCGTGCAGCAGGCCGTTGAGCAGGGTCAGCCGCGCCCGCACCGTGAGGCCCTCTCCCTGCGCCAGCAGCCCCTCGTCGTCGTCATCGGTGGGCACGCCCGGATCGGGGTGCGGCGCCGCGACGGGCGTGCGGTGCGTCACGCGCGCGTCGAGCCGCAGCGTCATCGCGCTGTGGCGCCGCACGTCGAGGTCTGTCGGCGTCAGGGCCAGATCCAGGTGCAGCGGCGGCACGCCCTCCACGCCGCTGTCCAGATCGAGCGGGATGCCGCCGAGCGTCCCGAGGAGCGAATCGAAGCCCGCGGCCACGAGGCCCGGCAGCTGGTCGCGCACCAGCCCGTCGACGAGATCGACCGCGAGATCCTGGGCCACCTGGCCGAGCTGGTTGCCCAGCGTGCCCACGAGCGCGCTGGCCGTGGGGTTGGCGTAGTCGCCGCGGATGTGCTCGAGCGTCACGCCCACCTCTTCCACTTCGACGCTGAGCTCGGGCGACGCGGTGATGCGCAGGCGCGCGAAGGCCGCCAGCGACGCTTCGAGGGCCCCGTCGAGCGAGATGGGCGCCCCATCGAGGGTCAACGCGCCGCGCGTCTCGACGCGGGCCCGAGGCAAGCGCACGAAGAGCTCGATGCCATCGCGCGCGAAGGCCAGATCGACCTCGGGCTCGCCCAGGCTCACCGAGTCGACGCGCAGCCGAAACGACGCGCTGTCGACGATCTGCGGATCGCCGAGCAGGCTGCTGGGATCGGCCAGCCGCAGCAACGCCTCGACCACTTGCGCCAGCTCGTCGAAGACCACCTCACCGGCCTCCGCCGGGATGTCGGGCGGCACGTCCTGGTCGAGCAGGCTCTGCTCCAGGCGCACCACGACCGCGTCGCGCACGGTCACCCCCGTGTCGTCGGCCCGCGTCAGGCGCGGCGTCCAGATGACGTCGCGCACGTCCTTGACGGCCGGCCGCTGCACGCCGTCGTCCGCCACGACCTCGATCCGGTTGACCCCGAAGCGTGCGGGCACGTCGAGCGCGAAGAGACCGGTGGGGCCCACCTCGGCCCGCTCGCCGTTGACCCACACCGTGACCTCGCCGCCCGAGTCGGTGGCCGTGCCGCGGACCGCGATCGACCGTGAGCCGTCTGCCCCCAACACCGCCCCGCGCGCCGGCACGCTGACCAGCAGCGCGGGCGGTCCCTCGTCGACGTAGAAGGCCGTGCGCCCGCACACGGTGTCGGTCACGCAGCCGACGACGGCCCCCTGCCCTTCCGCGTGGAAGGTGATGGCGCCCTGAGCGTCGACCTCGGCCGCGCCGGCCGGTACGACGGACCAGCGCACCGGGCCGGTCGGCACCGGCAGCCCGCCGCGATCGAAGGCCAGGGGCACGACGTCGGCCACCTCGCCCAGGCCATACAAGGCGCGCCGCGGATCCAGCTCGAGCTCGAGCCACGAGACGCGCGGGACGGCAGCGTCGCGCGGCTCGCCGGAGCCAGAGCCGCCGCCGCGTGCCAAGGGC
>CALBMW010000522.1 GCA_937896275.1 uncultured Myxococcales bacterium | reverse complement strand
GAGCCGCGGCTGGACGATCCGATCGTCGATCCGACGGACCGTGACTGGATGCGCGGTCTGCTGGCGCGCGCCCACCTCGCGGCCGGCCGTCGCGCCGAGGCGGCCGCTGCGGCGAGCGCCGCCAAGGACGGCGCCCAAGCCCGCGGCGACGACGAGGCGGCGGCGGCCTTCGAAGCGCTCCGCCTGCTCGCCTCGGACGACGGCTCACCGGGGCAAGGGTGACCGACGCGTCCGTGGTATGTTCCGCCGGTCCACTGGAGGCCACATGGGCATCAAGCTCCGTCAGGCGCTCGGCACGCTGCCTGATCTGTTCCGCGATCCCTACGACCTGTCGCGCGTCGTCGAGCTCTACGACGCCCTGTCGACCTGGGCGCCGATCGAGCTGGCCTACGACGCGATGGTGCGCGGGCTCGACGCGACGGAGCGCGCGGCGTTGGCCGCCCTGACGACCGAGCCGCTCGACATCGACGCGCTCACCGCGCTGCCCTCGGGCACCCTCGGCCGCGGCTACATCGACTTCCTCGAAGACCACGACCTGGCGCCGGACTACTGGATCCAGGCCTACCCCGCCTCGGTGGCGACCACCGAGCGCAACTGGGTCATGCACCGCTTCGCCAAGACCCACGACTTTCACCACGTGGTGCTCGGCGCGAGCGCGTCCCTGCCCGATGAGATCGGGCTGCAGGTCTTCAACTTCCTGAACTTCGGCGAGCCCTATGGCTTCGCCTCGGTCGGCGCGCTGCCCTTCGTGATGCTCCGCTACCCCGCGTGGAAGGCCACCCTGCGCGCGGTGTGGCGCCTGGGGCGCGTGGCGCCCCGGATGGACAACCTGTTCCTCTTCCCGTGGGAACATCACTACGCCACCCCCGTGACCGCGCTGCGCGCTCGCTTCGGGATGCCGGCCGAGGGCCTGCTCGCGGCCTAGAAGCTTCGCTCGGCGGTGCACTGCCCACGGGCCGACGGGGGGCCGATCCCCGTTTCGTCTCACTCCATCGGCGAGACCGGGAAGGTGCCGATGTCCACCCACCCCTCGAGACCGACCGTCGCCTCGAAGTGATCGTGCCGCCAGGCGCCGTCGAACCATCGGCGGATGTTGACCTGGAGGTCCGCGGTGGGTTGAGCGCCGCAGAAGAAGTGTGCGCGCACGAGGTAGTGGCCGCTCTGGCCGGCGTCCGCGGTGAAGACCTCGGGGCCGTCGCCGAGGCGATCGGTGATCTGGATGGCACCGTAGCTGCTGCGACCCGGCGTGCCGTCGAAGTACGCGCCGTGCCACGTCTCCTCGCCGGCCGCGTCCCATACATGCAGGTCCGTGTCGATGAACTGCCCGTCCCAGGTCATCGTGACCACCATCGGCACCTCCGAGGCCTGGCAGGGCTGCTCGACCCGGATCACGTGGCTCTCGTCACCGCTGTCGGGGATGCCGTCGAGATCGAGCTGCAGCGCCTCGTAGCCGCCGCCCAGGAACCACGGCTGGTAGTCACCCTCGTCGCTGACGAGCATCCCGCCCGACAGGCTCACCGGGATCTCATGCACCTTGGGCTCGCCGTGGCCGGCCTCGCCGCAGGCGGCCGAGAAGAACTGCACCCGCAGCACGGCGCGCTCGACGGTCGTGTCACCGTGGACCGCGCGGATGCGGACCCGCGTCCCGCGCCCACCCGCCCCTGCCGCGATCATGCCGGGCCCCGCGCTGGCGTCGGCGATGATGTTGTCCGCCTCGTCGGCCAGCGTGAACGTCGTCCAGATGCTCTGCGGCGGCTCGGGCAGATCGCCGGCGGGCGCCGCGATGGGGGGCGGCGCGCGCACGTCGTCCGAGGGACCCTCCTCATCGGCGACCGGCCCGCCGGCCAGCACGAAGTTGGCTGCGAGCGTCACCTGCAGGTTGGACACGTCGATGTTCCTGATCCGCAGGACGCTCGACATGCTGACCGTACCGTCGGCCGGATCCATGCCCTCGATGTCCGTGGAGTAGCTGTCGGCGACGGCGGTCACGATGAGCCCGTCCAACACGCCCTTGTCGATCCGGAACCTGCCGTCGGCGTCGCTCGTCGCGATGGCGCCCACGCGGCCGCGGCGCTGGAGGTTGGCGACGTTGACCCGGACGCGCGCGTTGTCCGGGTCCCGGGCGTTGCTCCGGTCACCGTCCCAGCGCATCGAGTCCAGGTTCTCGAGGAAGCCAAATGTCTGGAGGCGCGCGCCCTCGATAGGCTTCCCCTCGGTGTCGACGACCTGCCCCTCGATGACCACCACGTCACCCGCGGCCGAGCTGAGGAGCTCGCATCCGCCGAGCAGGCCCAGCGCCACCACCTGCAGCAACAAAGCTTCGTACCTGCGCATCGCACCCTCCCCGGTAGGCGCACGAGCGTACGGCACTCGCCGCCACCGCGACAGTCATGTTTGGCGCGATGGCCCGCTCCCACTGCGCCCGGCGCCTCGCCCGCTCAGGCTGATCGAAGCCCCGTCACAGCGATCCCCCGGCGCCCTCGCCCACCCATCGAGCGTCGGGCCCCATCCGATAGATCAGCGCCCCGCACGAGATGCCGGCGCCCACCCCCACCAGCAGCACGTGATCGCCCGGGGAAACCGGCCGCTCGCGCAGCACCCGGTCCAGCCCCAGCGCGATCGAGGCGGCCCCCACGCTGCCCACCGTGTCCACCACGCGCACCAGCTTCTCGGCCGGCACGCCGAGGCGCTCGACGATGACGTCGAGCATCGCCCCGTTGGGTTGATGCGGCGCCACCCAGCGTATGTCGTCCATCGTCAGGCCCGCGTCCTCGAGGACGGCGGCCGCGGTCTCTCCGAGGATGCGGGTCGCCAGCGCGATGAGCTCGCGGTTGGACCGCTCGAAGCGGATGTCCTCGCGCTGCCCGGTGTGCCCCGGGTTGGCCAGCCGCACCGATCCATCGAGGCGACCCAGGTTGGCGAAGCGGCTCGCCACCACCCCCTCGGCGGGCCCGCCCGCGCCCAGCACGGCGGCGGCGGCGGCGTCGCCGAAGACCGCGTGAGCCCTGGGGGCCTCGCCTGGGTCGATGTACCAACTCGGGTGCTCGACGGCCACGATGCCGATGGGACCGAGGCCCGTGACGATGCAGCGCGCGGCCAGATCGAAGGCGCTCACGAAGCCGAGGCAGGCGTTGTTCAGATCGAAGCAGTCCGCCGTGCCCTCCACGCCCAGCGCCGCCAGCACGCTGTTGGCGTTGGCCGGAAACAGGTGGTCTCCGCCGCACGACGACACGAAGATCACGCGCCGCAGAGCGGCGGCAGGCATGTCGGCCCGCGTGAGCGCCGCCTGCAAGGCCTCGGTCGCGAGGGCGACGCTCGAGGCGCCCGGCGCCAGCCACCGGCGCGTCTCGATGCCGGTGCGCGCGCGCAGGTCGTCACCGTCGCGGCCCAAGGTCGCGGCGATCTCGTCGGTGCCGACGCGGCGCGGCGGCAAGGCGGAGCCCGTCCCAAGGATGCGCACGTTGAGCATGGTGTCCTTCCGCCCGGCGGTCGCTGCACGGTGCCAGGGCGGGCGGGGCAACGCAACCGCGCGCGGCCTTCACCCGTCGGCATCCGGTGGGGCGCCAGCGTGCGGACCTCCGTCCTTCGCCTCCCGCTCGGGCGACCCCAGGGCTGCTATGGTCGGGACGTGATGAACGCCACGCTCCGCCAGGCCTTCGCCGACGCCCTGACCGCCGCCCGCGGCTCGCCGGTCCGGGTCACCGGCCTGCATCCGATCGGCGGAGGCGACATCAACGCCGCGGCCCGCCTCGACACGAGCGCCGGGCCGTTCTTCGCCAAGTGGAGCCCGCGGGCCGCCCCCGGCACCTTCGCGCGCGAGGCCTTTGGGCTGGCCGCCCTGCGCGCCGCCGCCGGCGCCCCGC
>CALBMW010000521.1 GCA_937896275.1 uncultured Myxococcales bacterium | reverse complement strand
CGACGTGCCCGACCATCGTGACGCGCACGAGGGCCTGCGCGATCTGTTCTGGTACCGCTTCCTCGAGGCGGAGCGGGGCGCGGACGACGCCGCGATGGCCATCTACCGCGGCCTCGCGCAGCGCCACGACCACCACCAGGTCCTGGCCACCGCGCTCGAGGGTGAGGGCGCGGTCACCCTGCGCAGCGAGCCCCCCGGCGCGGCGGTGACGCTGTATCGCTTCGCGGCGACGGGTCACCGAGTCGTCCCCTGCGAGCCTCGCCCCTGCGGTCGCACGCCCGCGACCCTCGATCCGCTCCCGATGGGCAGCTACGTGGCCGTGCTCGAGCTGCCCGGTCACCTGCCGCTGCGTGTGCCCTTCACCGTCCAGCGTCAGGAGACGCCCGAGTTGGACGTGCGGCTCGTCCCCGACGGCGCGCTCCCGCCCGGCATGGTGCTCGTGGCGGCCGGCCCGTTCTGGTCCGGCGAGGCCAACCCCGAGTTCGAGGCGCCGCCCCGACAGCGCCAGGTGCTCGAAGCCTTCGCCATCGGCCAGACCCCCGTGACCGTGGGCGCCTACGCCGCCTTCCTCGACGCGCTGGTGGAGCGCGGCGATCCGGCGCGCGCCGCCCGGCACGTCCCCGACGGCGGCGTCGGCTGGCGCACCGGCTCCGACGGGCGGCTGCATCCGGAGCAATACGCGGGCAACCCGGTGGCCGCCGTCACCCTCCGCGACGTGCAGGCCTACCTCGCTTGGCGCTGCGAGCAGGACGGCCTGCCCTGGCGTCTGCCGACGGCGCTCGAGTGGGAGAAGGCCGCGCGCGGCGCCGACGGGCGCGCCTACCCCTGGGGCGACCGCTGGGACGCCACCTTGTGCCGCTGTGGCGACGGGGCCGAGGGCGGCGCGCCGAGCGCGGTGGGCAACGAGAGCGACGAGAGCCCCTGCGGCGCCCGCGATCTGGCGGGCGGCGTCCGCGAGTGGACCTCGACCGAGCACCCGCGGGATCCGCGGCAGCGCGCGGTCAAGGGGGGCGGCTTCGACGCCCGACGCTCTGAGTGCCACCTGGCCGTGCGCCGCTTCGTGAAGATCGATCGGGGCGCCGCCGATCTGGGCTTCCGGTTGGCGCTGGATCTGGCCGCGCTGCTGCCGCCGACGGCTGATTGACTCAAGAGGTGTCCATCAATCGCCCGCCTGCTGCGGACGCGCCGGGCGGCCGCTTCGCGGCCTGCGCCTCGCCCGTCACGTCCTCGCGACGGCGTTCGATTGCTGGACACCTCTTCAGCGCTTCGGCGGTCTCCAGGCTGCGTCCGTGGGCGTCGCGGTGGCGGCGCCCTCGATGGGCAGGCGCGGCACGTGGCCGCCGACGCGCGCCACCACCTCGTAGTTGATGGTGCCGGCCCAGGCCGCCACCTGCTCGGCGCTGATGGCGTCCTGGCCCTGGGCCCCCAGCAGCACGACCTCGTCCTCGAGCGCCGCCCCGGGCACGTCGCTCACGTCGACCATGGTGATGTTCATGCAGACGCGCCCCCGGACCGGCGCCCTGCGTCCACGCACCAGCACGTGGGCCAGGTTGCTCAGCTTGCGGTCGTAGCCGTCGTGGTAGCCCACCGGCAGGATGGCCAGCCGCGTGGCGTGGGTGGTCATATAGGTCAGCCCGTAGCCCACGAAGGACCCTTCGGCCACTGACTTCACCTGTGCGATCCGGGTCTTCCACGTCAGCGCGGGGCGCAGGGTCAGGTCGCCGCGGCCGGCCAGGGTCGCGGCCAGCTGCGTCTCCTTCGAGGGCCACAGGCCGTAGGCGGCGATGCCCAGCCGCACCATCTCGAAGCACCGGTCGGGCCACAACAACGCCGCCGCGCTGTTCGACAGGTGCCGCACGGGCACAGGGTGGCCTGCCGCGCGCAGGGCGGCCACGGCCTCCTCGAAGGCGGCGAGCTGCTGCCGCGCGTAGCGATGGTCGGTGGTGTCCTCGATGTTGGCGAAGTGGCTGCTCGCGCCCTCCAACTCCAGGCCCGGTGTGGCGGCGATGCGGTCGGCGAGGTCGAGCGCCTCCGGCAGCGGCACACCCTGACGGTGGTTTCCGGTCTCGATCTTGACGTGCAGTCGCATCGGCAGGCCCAGCGAGGCGAGCCGCTCGACGGTCTCTCGGTTGTAGACGACGACGCGCAGGCCCAGGGCCGAGGCCTCGGGCAGATCGTCGAGCAGCACGGGGCCGAGCACATGAAGGGGGGCGCCGATACCCGCCGCGCGGAGCGCGCGGGCCTCGCTCACCGCGTGAACGCACAGCCAGTCCGCGCCGCCGGCCAGGAACGCGCGCGCCGCCGGCAGCAGGCCGTGGCCGTAGCCGTCGGCCTTGACGGCGGGCGCCAGACGCACCGCAGGGCCCACCAGGCGCCGGAAGGTGCGCATGTTCTCGGCGAGCGCGTCGACGTCGATCTCGCACCAGACTGGGTCCATCCGCTCCCGCTCCCCTGATCGCGCGCGCCGCGCCGAGCACCCTTTACGCCCGGCCGAAGCCCGGTGGCAAGCCCGGGTCCGCGAGGACGCGGGGGGTCAAGGGCCCACCCGCGCGGGCCGAAGCGGCAGGGGCACCAGGAGGACGCCCATGCACTCGACCCATCGCGCCCCCGGCTTCGACCCCTTCCTGCACGACGTCCGCGGCGCCGAGGTCCTCGAGGATGCCGCCGGCCTCGGCTTGGCGACTCAGCGCCTCGTCGGGCGCGAGGTCCTCGTCGCGGGCGACGGGGGGCGCGTCGAGGTCGCCGTGATGTCGGGGCCCCAGAGCCTGCGCTTGAGCGGCCCATGCCCCTTCGCCGAGGGCGAGCCGATCGCCATCACCGACCACAACGGCTTGCGCTACACGGGGCTTCGGACCGCCGTCGCCACCTTTCGGGACACCGCCGGCGGCGCGGTCATCCGGCTGCGGGCGCCCTCGGTCGCGGTGTTCTATCCAGGGCGCCGGCACGTGCGCCTCAGCGGCGACCTGGGCGCCCGTATCGAGCTCGACTGCGAGGGCGGCCCGATCGACGCGCGGGCGCTCGACATCTCGATGGGCGGCGTGGGCCTCAGCGTGAGTCGGGACGACGGCTTCGTCATCGGCGAGACCTTCGACGTCTGCCTGCACCTCGACGATGGCGTGCTGCGCCTTCCGGCGCGCGTGCGCTCGGCGGTCGTCTTTGACGACGAGGTGAGGCTGGGCGTCGAGTTCGCCGCGCACGCGCCGGTCGAGCGCCTCTCGCGCCGCCTGCATGCGGCCCTGCACGCGCGCCAGGCGGCCTGATCGGGCCGCTCCGCAGCCCTCCTCGGGAGGCTCTCAGGGTGCCCGCAGCCAACCCCACGCCAGCCCCGCGATCACACCGCTCAGGGGGGGCACCAGCCCGTGCCAGCTCAGCAGGTGTGCGGCCGTGCAGTCGGGGCAGGCGAAGTGAAGGGGCAGGAGCGCCAGCAGACCGGCGCCGACGCCCAGCAGGAGGCCCGTGGGCGCGTGCCGCCGCAGGACGCCGCGACCCACGCCCAGGCCGGCGCCGGCGATGGCCAACGCGGTCACGAGGCCGACGGCGAGGCACTTGGCGCCCGCGCCGAACGGCATCGTCTCGCCCGAGAAGCTCAGCGCTGTGACCAGGAGCAACCCCAGCGCCGCGGCGGCGCCCAGCACGGCCACCGGGCGCAGTTGGCGTCCGGCCGGCAGGGTCGCCCCGAAGGCCAGGGCGCAGAGCGCCAGCCCCAGCAGCGCATAGCCCCCCACCAGCGCGCCGTGGCCGACCGTCCCCGCGCCGGGCGACCGCGCTGGCATCATCACGATCAGGAGCCCCACCGTGCAGACGGCCAGCGCGACGAAGACGGCCAGCCGGCGTCGCCTCGCGGCCCGCAGCGCCCCGCAGTCGCGCTTGACCTCGGCCAGCAGGGCCGCGCAGGGATGGGGGGTCTCGGGGACCTCGGGCTCGGGGGCGTCCACCTCAGTCCTCTTGCGCGAAGACGCCAGCCAGGGCCGCACGCAGGCGCGCATAGCCCCGGTGCGCGCGCACGCGGGCCGCGCCTTCGTTGATGCCCAGCACCCGCGCGACCTCGGCCATCGATCTTCCTTCGAGCTTGTGCATCGCCACGACCCTCCGCTGACTCTCGGGGAGCGCCTCGACCGCCGCGCGGACAGCCTCGATCAGCCCCGCCGGGGGCTCGTCGCTGGCCGGCTCCGGGCTCACCGCCACCTCGGGCACGCGTCCGTCGCTCGTCCCGCGCTCCCGCCGCGCGCTGCGACGCCGGTGCGCGTCGATCGCCAGGCGCCGCCCGATGGTCAGCACCCACGGACCGACCGGCGCCCCTGTGCGGTAGGTGTCGCGCGCCCGATGAACCCGCAAGAAGGTCTCTTGCACGAGGTCCTCGGCGAGCGCGCGATCGCTCACCCACCGGAGCAGGCAGCGAAGCAGCACGGGAGCCAGGGCATCGTAGACCGCCTGAAAGGCCGCCACGTCGCCATCGACGTATCGTCCCATGGCGTCACTGACGGCCCGCTCGTCTCGGGTAGAACGTACGCTCATGGGCCGCGTACGTTACCAGACGCACGTCGGATCGGGGGGAGGAAGTGGGGCAGGCGCGGACCTTGGCGGCGCTGGTGGCCACGGGGGGCCTGGGTTGGGCCGGCGCCGTGGGCTGGGTGCTGCGGGGTACGCGGCGCGTGGCGGTGACCCGCGACGATGGGCCGTGGCCGGCCCTCGTGCTGGGCTGCCGGCCAGGACCGGGGCTCGACGGTCGAGTCGACGCCGCCATCGATCTGTGGCGCGCCGGGCGGGCTTCGGTGCTGGTGATCAGCGGGGTGGGGGAGGCCACGGTGGGTGCCGCGCGCGCCCGCGCCCAGGGCGTCCCGTCCAGCGCGATCGTGGTCGAGTCGAGCGCGCGCAGCACGTGGGAGAACCTCGTGCTGAGCCGGCCGTGGCTGGGTGTGGGGCCCTTCTTCGTGGTGAGCGATCCCTGGCACTTGCCCCGCGCGATGGGCATGGCGCGGCGCCTCGAGCTCACGGCGCTGCCCTGGCCGGCGCGGGTGCCGCGGAGCGCCCTGTCGGCGGCGCGACAGGTCATGAGGGAGGGCTTGTCCGTGCTCCACGCGGGCCTCGACGGCCGACTGCGCTGAGCGCCGGTCATCAAATCGGACGACGGCCAGGCTCGACGTGCCGGCCGGCTCGGGCAGGGCCGTCGCTATTGCACCATCCCGGCGCCCTCGACGAGGTGCGCCGGATCGATGCCCAGGTTGGAGAGAGCGCGCAACCAGACCTCGTCGGGGGCCCACTCGAAGACCATGTCGGCGACGCTCGGGCCGGTGATCCACGAGCCGGCGGCGATCTCTCGCTCGAGCTGACCCGGGCCCCAGCCGGCGTAGCCCACCAGCAGGCACAGCTCCGCCTCGCCCGCCTCGCACATGCGGGTCAGGGCCTCGCGGCTGCGGCTGACGCTCAGCCCGTCCGCCACCCGCATGGTCTCGTCGAAGCCCCAGCCATCCGGGTGCAGCATCCACAGCGACTGCGGCTCGACCGGGCCACCCCGGCGCAGCCGGGCGTCGCCATCCCCGCCCCACGGCAAGCCGAAGCCGGTGGTCACGTCGACGCAGCCGTGGTGGGTGGGCTGGTTCACGATCAAGCCCAAGGCTCCGTCGCGATCGTGCTGGATCATCATCACCACCGAGCGGTGGAAGTTGGGATCGGCCAGCTGGGGGACCGCGATGAGAACGCCGGGCGCGGTCGAGAAGTCGGTCACGGCCTCACCTCAGGCCCATCTGGGCCACCACCGTCGACGGGCGCCGTATGAGGGCCCGCAGCACGAGATCCCTGAGCCCATCGGGGGCCAACGTGCGCTGGACGGCCCACTCCGCGCCCTGGCCGTCATCCTCGCCCAACTGCACCCGCGCCCGTCGTTCGGGGACGACCTGACCGGCGCGCGTCCGCATGCGCTCCACGTAGACCGTGCGTCGTGCGCAGACCGGCGGCGGTTCCTGGCCGTAGACGTCCCGGCCGCGCAAGTGATCGATGTCCGCGACCACGGCGAGGTCGCCATTGTGCATCTCGACCGCCGTACCGACGGGCAGCAGCCCAATCGTCGCGATGAAGACCTGCACCAGCACCGGATCGATGTGGGCCGGCGGATCGGCGAGCAGGTCCAGCCCCGCCCGAAGGGGTGACTGGGGCTTGTGCTTGCCCTCTCCGCGCACGCGATCGAGGTAGAGGCCGGCGAGCGCGACGAGTTGACTCGTGGGCAGGGGGCCAGGCGCGCCCGTCAGGTAGGGCGGCCCGACGCGATTGGGTCCGAGCGCGTGCTCGACGGCGCTGCTCACGCGGTGCGCCAAGCTGGGGACGATGCGCGTCGCCTCGAGCAGCTGCTTCACCGCGAGCACGCCGAC
>CALBMW010000520.1 GCA_937896275.1 uncultured Myxococcales bacterium | reverse complement strand
CCGTGTTGGGGGGCTCGCTGGTGCTCGACACCGTCCAACTGCTGAGCGGAACGCCGGCCGCGCTCACCCTGGGCGCAGGCGGTTACGCCGAGCTTCACGACGTGGTCGTCGCCACCGACGAGGGCCCGGGCATCCTCGCGCTGGGCGGATCCACGCTGGACCTCGACGGCCTGCTCATTCAGCACGCCGTCGATACGGGCGTGCTCGCCGACGAACAGGCTGCGGTGCGGGGGCGCGACGTGCTGGTGCTCGAGGTCGCGCCCGACGGCCAGCGGTCCCCCGTCGGCATCGTGGCGCAGAACGCCACCGTCGAGCTCGACGACGTGGCCTTCGACCGCGTGAGCCAACTGGTCCATGTCGTCGGCCCCGACGCGGTGCTGACCGGCGCGCGCTGGAGCACCCTCTACGGCGCGATGCCCGACCGCGGCTTGGTGGTCGCGGGCGGCGCGCACCTCGAGATGACCGACGCCATCATCGCGGGCGTCGGCGGTGAGGTCCTCGTGGCGGCCGGGGAGGACTCCGTCGCGCACGTCACGCGGCTGCTCGCGCTCGACAGCGGTTCGGCCGCGCCGCCCTATGGGGCCGTCGCTGCCGTGAGCGGCGGTCGCGTCGAGCTCGACCAGGCTCGGCTGGCGCGCCTCGTGGTGCGCGCCATCGGGGTCGCCGACGGCTCACTGCGGCTGCGCGACGTGCTCATCTTCGGGACGCTGAGCGACGCGGATGGCGCGCTCGGCCGAGCGATGGAGGCCATCGACGGCTCCACCGTCAGGCTCGAGCGGGTCGTGATCGAGGAGGCCGCCGACACGGGGCTGGTGCTCACCGACAGCACCGTCGAAGCCGACCGCCTGCTCATCGAGCGCACGGGCGCGACGGGCATCGACCTGGCCGGCAGCGACGGCACATTCCGCGACCTCGTGGTCAGCGACACGCGGCACGTCGGCCTGCTGGCGACCCAGCGCTCGACCGTGAGGGGCGAGCGGCTGGTCATCCGCGGCACGCGCCCACCGCCGCTGCTGGGCGAGGTGGGCTATGGCATGGGCGTGCAGGACTCGGCGGCGACCCTGGATGACGTGCTCCTCGAGGACAACACGGAGGCGGCGCTGGTGCTCGGCGGCGGCGGCCGCGTCGAAGCCTCGCGGTTGGTGGCGCGCGGGACGCGCAGCGTGTTCCTCTTCGAGGGCGTCGGCGCGGCGATCCAGGCCGGCGCCACGTTGATCCTCGACCGCGCGCTCTTCGACGACAACCTGACCACGGGGGTGCGGGTGACCGGCGGCACCCTGAACGCGAGCGACCTGTGGGTCCGCGGGACGCAGCCGCGCGCGCTGACCGCGGACGGCGGCCGAGGTCTCAACGCCCAGGAAGCGTCCACCATCACGCTCACGCGCGCCCGCTTCGACGCCAACCACGACGTCGGCCTGCGCGTGGCCAACCCGGGCAGCAGCCTCGAGGCGACGGCCGTGGCCGTCTACGGCACGCGAGCATCGACGCCGGAGCGCCCCGGCGGCTACGGCATGTCGGTCCACGACGGCGCGACCGCGACGCTCGTCGACGTCGACATCGCCGACAGCAGCGGCACCGGGCTGCTCGTCGACCGGGGCGTGGTGCATGGCAGCCGGGTCACCGTGCGGCGCACCGTGGCGGACGCGCTGGGCCTGGCCGACGGGCTGTACGTCGGCGGCGACGGGCGGCTGGGCGTGGACGACCTCGTCAGCGAGCACAACGCGCGCGACGGCGTCGTGCTGTCCGACAGCGGGGTCGCTTCGCTCACCGGGGGTCGGGTCCGCTTCAATCAGATCGGCATCGTGCGACAGCTGGCCGCGCAGGTGCTGCTCGACGGCGTGGACGTGAGCGCCAACGCGCAGGCGGATCAGGTGTGTCAGAATCGCTGCGTCGAGACACCCGCCGTCGCCCAGGACAACTCGAGTCTGCCCCCGCCGTGATGCCATCGCGTCCCGAAGCCGCGCCGCGCGCCGACGCGGTGAGCCCATCGTCCGACCTCGTCGCCCCGGACCCGGCGCTCGATCTCATCGCGCCCGATCCGCCGGTCCGCATCTGGCGGGGCGTCGCGCAGGCCGATCTCGATCTGACGCGCCCCCCGCCCGGGTGCGACCTTGATCAGGCCGCGTGGGAGGGCGCGCGGTCGCACGACGCCATCTGGGTGGACGGGCGGCCGCAGGGCGTGCAGGCCGCCGCTGGCGCGCGCCTGGCGGTCTACACCTTCGCGTCACCGCCCCCACCGCTCTGCCTGACGGCCGACCGCGTGCTGCTCGACCGCGACGGCGTGCTGGCGGTGTCCAAGCCCTCGGGCCTCTCGACCCAGCGCACCCGCGCGAGCGCCCACCGCAGCCTGGAGGCGCTGCTGCGCGAGGCCACGGGCGACGTCGGCCTGCGCGCCGTGCACCGGCTCGACCGCGACACCTCGGGCGTGGTGCTCTTCGCGCGCGACGGCCGCACGACGGGCGCGCTGCACGCCTGCTTCCGCGCGCACCGCGTCGAGAAGCGCTACCTGGCGATCGTGGCGCCCCCACCGGACGAGGCCGAGTTCACGGTCACCGGCGGCCTCTATCGGCTGCCGCCACCGTCGACCGACCCTGCTCCGCTGCGCTTCGGGCTCGGCGACCACCCCGAGGGTCGCGCCAGCGAGACCCACTTCAGCGTCCGCGCCGCCACCGCCGGGCGCGCGTGGCTCGAGGCCCGCCCGATCACCGGCCGAACGCACCAGATTCGAGTGCACCTGGCGCACCGCGGCTGCCCGATCCTGGGCGACCCCCTCTACGGCGGCGCCCCCGCGCCCCGGCTGTGGCTGCACGCCGAGCACCTCGAGATCGTCATCGGCGGGCGCCCCACCGCGCTGCACTGCCCGCCGCCGCCGGCCATGGCGCTGGGGCAGGGCTGAGGTCCGTGGGTGACACGGAGCGTCCGCGCCTGCGCGGAGGGCAGGGTCCGGCGATCGGGCCGCGATGTTCCGGGGCAGCGCGAGCCCCGACGGTCTCCCGCTCCCAACGACCCCATCTTTGGCCCGACCCCCCTCTATGGCCGACTCAGGGCTTGCCGGCCATCAATCGCTCCAGGCGCTCCTTCAGATCGCTGCCCTCCCGGGCCTCGGTCCGTGACGCGGCCGCGGGCAGCAGATCGGCGACCGCCTCGATCGAGAAGCCCTTTTCGAGGGCGGACTTCAAGCGGTAGGCGCCGTCACTGAGCGAGGCGCGGGTCGCGTCGGGGCCGAGCTTCTCCCGAATCTCGGGCAATCGCCGCGCGAATTCGCCGAGCTGGTACGCGTGGCATGTGTCCAGTGCAGTTGTCGCACGCTGACCATCCGAAGCAGGCGGCCTGACGCCGGACGCGTTGTCCGGATGGCCGGGCCCTCTGGGAGGTCAGGTCATGGTGTTCAGGACGGCGCGGACCTACACGGCGGAAGAGCGCCGGGGGGCTGCCGCAGAAGTGTCCGCAGAAGTGTCAGGCACTTCTGCGGACACTTCTTTCCGGGGGCCCGTCCGGGCAGGACACCCGTCCGAAGACCCCGCAGAGAAGAGCCGCAGAGAAGAGCCGCAGAGAAGAGCCGCAGAGAAGTGCCGCAGAGAAGTGCCGCAGAGAAGTGCCGCAGAGAAGAGCCGCAGAGAAGAGCCGCAGAGAAGTGCCAGGCACTTCTCTGCGGCTGCGCCGGTCCTCGAGGCTGGACATGGCGTTGTGCGTGGTGAGGTAGGCGACGTGATCGTAGGGCCGGTCGCACAGCCACGGATGACCGTTGCATCCCGGGGGACCGGCGTCAGCGGGGGCCGCGTCGGCTGGGGCCGCGTCGGCCCCGCCGCCGTCCCGCGCCACGGCGTCCACGGTGCCGTCGGCCGACAGTGCCACGTCGGGCGTCCGGTCAACGCACGTCGCGTCCAGCCCGCCTGCGTCCAGCCCGCCTGCGTCCAGCCTGCCTGCGTCCGGATCGGCGGTGGCAGGGCCGTCGTCACATCCCGCGAAACACGCGGCCAACACCGCCACGGTCGCGGAGAATGCCATCCGGCCGCGCCGGCCGCGTCGCCTCGGCGTCGAGGTGCCCCACCGCGTCGCACCGAGATCGGCCAGACCCGCCAGCGCCAGACCCGCCGGCGCCCGTGGGCGCAATGAGACGCGCCCCCCAAGCGCAGTCCACCCCGACGCCGCAGGCAGCACCAAGGGATGCCGGCTCCAGGACCGTCTCAGGCGCCGGCCTTCTTCTGTCGGATCTTCTCGGCGCCGAGCCCCGCGAGCAGCGCGACGATGGCCGCGATGCCATAGACCGCGGCCTGACCGCGCGGGGCCATACCACTGTCGGAGCCGGTCTCGAAGCTCGGGGACAGGCCGATGAACACGAGGGCGGCCAGCACGCCGACGCCGACCACGATGAGCTGCGGCTGGGGCTTCTTCATGAACGTGAGCACCACCCCCACGGTGGTGATGAGCCCGACGACGATGCCGCCCCACCCCGACGTGCGAAAGCCCGCCAGTTGCGCGGCCATCGGTGAGTCACCCATGGCCCCGACGAGCGACGCGGCCTGCTCGGCGTCCGCGCTGAAGAGGTTCTCGTTCCCAATCATCAGACCGAGGCCCGCTGCGACCAGCCACCCCAGAACCATCACGATCAACAGCAGAATCCGCATCACGCCCTCTTCTCACCCTGGTTCGTCGCCCGCCCGCTCCGACCACCGGAGACGGACGTTCACCAAATGACGGGGCGCACGCTTGCACACGCGCCCCGGCCGCGCCAGGGTATTCCCGGTGCTCCCCGCCTTGGCCTCGACCGACGGGCCCGCACCGTGATCGGTCCGGCTTCCGCGGAGAGCCTCTCGGGTCGCCCAATGACACCACGAGCCCGTCGCCCCCTGCCAGCGACCGGCCACCGCGAGGTCACCATGTCGGACGCACCGTCGACGTCACCCGCCGAGCACCATCGCGTCGCGATCATCGGCGCGGGCTTCTCGGGCCTCGGCGCGGCGATCCGACTCATCGAGGCGGGCGAGCGCGACCTCGTCGTCCTCGAGCGCGCCGCCGATCTGGGCGGTTGCTGGCGCGACAACACCTATCCCGGCGTCCAGTGTGACGTGCAGTCGGTGGTGTACTCCTTCTCGTTCGCGCCCAACCCGGCCTGGACCCGCGAGTTCCCCTGGGGCGGCGAGATCCACGCGTACCTTCAGGCCTGCGCCGACCGCTTCGGCCTGCGCCCCTTCCTTCGGCTGAGCACCGAGGTGATCGACGCGCGCTGGGACGACGCCGCCCAGCGCTGGCGCGTCGAGACCTCGCGGGGCACCTTCACGGCCGACCTGCTCGTGTCGGGGCACGGTGGCCTGAGCGCCCCCGCCCGGCCCCGCCTCAAAGGTCTCGATGGCTTCCGGGGCCCCGTCTTCCACTCGGCCGAGTGGCGCCACGACGTGTCGCTCGCGGGCAAGCGCGTCGCGGTCATCGGCACCGGCGCCTCGGCCGTCCAGATCGTCCCGTCCATCCAGCCCGAGGTCGCTCAGCTCGACGTCTACCAGCGCACGCCCCCGTGGATCCTGCCGCGCCCCGACCACGCCGTCGGCCCCTTGCGACGCTCCCTCTACCGGCGCCTGCCCTTCACCCAACGCCTCGCCCGGGCCCTCCGCTTCGGCACGCTCGAGACCCGCGTCATCGGCATCCTCACGCGCCCCGAGCTGATGCGGTTTCCCGAGGCAGCCGCGCGACGCCACCTGGCCGCCCAGATCCCGGACGAGCGCCTGCGCGCCCAGCTGACCCCCGGCTACGCCATGGGCTGCAAGCGCGTCCTGCTGTCCAATGACTTCTATCCGGCCCTCGCCCAGCCCAACGCTTCGGTCTTCACCGCGCCGATCCGCGAGATCACCGAGACGGGGATCGTGACCGAGGACGGCGAACATCGGCCGGCCGACGTCATCGTCCTGTGCACGGGCTTCCACGTGGCCGATCACCCGATGACCCGCCGCCTGCGCCGCGGTGACGGCGCCACGCTGGCCGAGTGTTCGGCGCGCAACGCGCCCGCCTACCTCGGCATGAACGTGGCGGGCTTCCCAAACCTGTTCCTGCTGGCCTGCGGCCCCCACACCGCCCTCGGCCACAACTCGATCATCTACATGCTCGAGGCTCAGCTGGACTACCTGTGCGCCGCGGTCACCGAGCTTCGGCGGCGCGACGCGACCAGCCTCTGCGTGCGCCAGGACGCCGCGCAGCAGTTCACCGACGAGATGCAGCGGCGCCTGCGCGGCACGGTGTGGAGCTCCGGCTGCACCTCCTTCTATCTGGACGCCACGGGCCGCAACATCGCGCTGTGGCCGGGCTTCGCGTTCACCTACCGCCGACGTACGCGACGCTTCGACCCCGACCGATACACCTGGCGCTGACCAAAATATCTGGCAAAGTCGCAGGCATGGTCCCCCGGGTCCGGCGGCAACGCGCGCGCCCGGCGCCCGGCCAGCCTCGGGGAGCAGACATGCCGACCATCGCCGACCCCCTGCCCCTGCGCTGCGGCGTCACGCGCAGGCGGCCGCCCGGCGCAGAGCACGGGGGAGCCGGGACGGACGGCACAAGGCCCTTGGACGCTCGTTTCGCGTCGATCCTCGTCACCGGGCTCCTCACCGTGCTGGCGGCGGGCTGCGACGACCCCACCGATCGGTCGACCGAGCCGTGGAACGCCGCGCAGGCATCGTTGGCGCACGCGGGTCGCTGGCAGATCCCGGCGGACGTGCTGGCGGCCGGGGCGACCTCGCGCGTCACCCTCACCGAGGCCGGCGCGTGGCGGGGCGAGGCGAGCTGCTCGGGCACGTTCACCGAGGGAGCACAGCGCGTGCGCACCTGGGTCACGGCCCACTGGCCCCAGGTGACGAACGTCGGCGGCTACAGCTGCCGCCCGATCAACGGCAACGCCGCCGTGACGTCCATCCACGCCGTCGGCCGCGCGCTCGACCTTCACATCCCCGTGGCCGCGGGCAGCGAGGCCGACAACGACCTCGGGGACGAGCTGGCCAACTACCTGGTCGCGAACGCTCAGTACATCGGCGTCCAGCGCGTCATCTGGGATCGAACCTACTGGCGCGGAGGCGACGCGCCGCGCGAGGGCTACTACGATGGCGCGCACCCGCACAACGACCACATCCACGTCGAGCTGTCGGTCGCCGCGAGCCACTTCGAGACGCCCTTCTTCGTCGACGGCCAGCCGCCCCCCCAGCGCGGCCCCTGCGGCCCGCCGCTGGGCGAGGAGGGCGGCCGGATCGACGACGCCGACGACTGCTTCGCGCTGTACGGCCCGTCCCAGTACTGGCGCCGCGTCGACGGCGAGGGCGTCGGCGCCGGCCTCTGGTGGACCAACGCCTATCAGGGCGACAACCCGTCCAACTGGGCCCGCTGGGCCTTCCGGGTGGCCGCGACCGGCCGCTACACCGTCGAGGTGCACACGGTCGCCGCGTGGTCCGCGTACTCCGCGGTGCGCTATCAGGTGGATCACGCCGGCGGCGCGCAGGAGCTGACCGTCGACCTGGCCGGGCGCGACGGGTGGTCGTCGCTGGGGGACTATCGCTTCGTCGCCGACGACCGCGAGTTCGCCGTGTCGATGTTCGATCACTCGGCGGAGCCGGTGGGATCGGACCTGCACATCACCGCCGACGCGGTGCGGCTGACGCGGGCCGACCGTCCAGAGCCCCCGGCGCCGGACGCGGCCACGCCCGACCCCCCGCCACCGGACGCAGCCCCAGCGCGCGACGCCGCGGTGCCGCCCGACCTCGGGCCCGGACCCGATCCCACGGACCCCGACGCCGGCGGTGGTGAGCCCTCGGAGGACGCCGGCGCACTCGACGAGCCCCAGCCGGACGACGACCCGCCCGCAGGCGGCGGCGAGGCCGGCGGCGATCTCACGGACGGCGGG
Organism: uncultured Myxococcales bacterium; assembly: GCA_937896275.1. Classification (GTDB taxonomy): domain Bacteria; phylum Myxococcota_A; class Bradymonadia; order UBA7976; family UBA1532; genus JACKDN01. The sequence goes on along the minus strand of CALBMW010000520.1, from coordinate 710 downwards.
CTCTCGTCGGAGACCCGCGCGACGGGCAGCCGGGGCCAAGGCGGCTGCACCGCGACGCCGGGAGGTGGGCCCGGCGATGGCGGTCCCTGGGCGTTGCTGATCACGCTGACGCTCGGGTGGCGCCGTCGGTCCAGCCGTGGGCACCACGGCGGCATGGGGAGAGACAGCCCCGGCTGACCACTGTTAGTCTCGCCGGATGCACAGACCGATGCTGCTGCTGGGCTTGGCCGCGGTCGCCTGCGCCCAGGCCGATCTCGACCCGACCCCCTCGGGCGGCGACGCCGCGACCACCCGGGACGGCGGCCCGGCGCGCCCCGACGACTGCCCCACCCTCGCAGACTGCGCCGGCCGAGCGTGCGGCCCCGACCCCGTCTGCGGCGCGAGCTGCGGCGCCTGCCCCACTCAGCACCGCTGCGAAGGCGGCGCGTGTCGCTGTGTGCCCGAGTGCGAGGCGCGCGCCTGCGGCCCCGATGGGTGCGGCGGCGCGTGCGGGGCGTGCGCCGAGGACGACTTCTGCGCGGACGGGCGGTGCGCCACGCCCGCGCCGGACTGTCCCGCCTCGGCGACCTGCGGTGCGCGAACCTGCGGCCCCGATCCGGTGTGCGGCGCGACCTGCGGCGACTGCTCGTCCGGTGATCCGTGTCAGGGCGGCGCCTGCGTGTGCCTGCCGCGGTGCGAGGGCCGCGCCTGCGGGGACGACGGCTGCGGCG
>CALBMW010000519.1 GCA_937896275.1 uncultured Myxococcales bacterium | reverse complement strand
CCCCCGCCGCGCCGGCGCGCTCGCACCAGCCCCGCGCGTCGGCGGCCTCGCCCTGCTCCGCGAGCGCGAAGCCCAGGCCGAGCATCGCCCCCGCGTCACCCGGGGACGCGACCAGGGCGCGCTCGTAGAGTGTTCGTGCCGCGCCTTGGTCGCCCCGCAGAGCGTGCGCGAAGGCCTGTCGGCTGAGCGCCCAGTAACTCTCGGGGTCGATGGCGAGGGCGGTCTCGCCGGCCGCCAGCGCCTCGTCAAACCGACCGGCGCCCAGGTGGCTGCGCTGCAGGCCGAGCCACGCGTCCTCGCTGCGCGGCTGCGCCCGCGTCGCTCGGGTGTACCATCGGGCCGCCCCGTCAAAGTCATCGGCGCCCAGCGCCTCCCAACCACCGGCCAGCAGATCGGCCAGCGGCGGATCGGTCCGATTCAGTCCCTGCGCACCCGCCGACGAGGCCAGGGTCAGCACCAGCAGCAAGCCGTTGAATCTCATGGCTCCACCTCGGCGCTCAGGATGATCCGAGCGTCCTTCCATGCCACCATTCGCACGGGCCCACGGCCCGGCTCGAAGGTCACCACGATCCGATCGGGCAGGCCGTGCGGCAGGCGCGATCCGCCCCCCAACTCGGTGACGACCTGGACCCAGGGCCCCATGTGTCCTGGTCCGATGCGTTCCAGGCGGCTGGTCGTCGACACGGCGCCCACCTGCGCGAAGGGCAGCGCCAGCTCGTGCGCGAGGCGAGTGAGCGTTCCGACGAAGGGCGTCGAGGTCGGGCTGTCATGCCACGAGACCGCCGCGTCGAGCACGAACGGGGCGCGCGCCACGGCGAGCGAGAACAGACCAAGCAGTCGATCCCCGGGGCCCTCGTAGTCGAGCACCGTCAGGTAGCGCGCGTCGGAGAAGATGCTCGCCGTGGCGCGACCGTCGTCGGCCCGCAAGCACCGGCGCCCCAAGGCGTCGATGGTGCTCTCCCAGGTCTCGCGGCGCGCGGGGGTGCGTCCGTCGGCGGGGCCCTCGATGCGCCAGGCGAAGGTCCGGCCGGGGGCCAGCGTGAGGGCGGCGCGCACGGCTTCGTCCGCGCTCAGGGTACCGACGACCTGGCCCAGAGCGGGCACGCCGTGCGTCTCGTAGGTCGACCTGACCGCGCCGCGGGCGGGCGCAGGGTCGGCGCCGCGGACGGACGCTCGGTCGCCCTCGACCAGGTAGTGCACGATCTCCGCTGGACACGTAGGTGCGCCCAACTCGGGCGAGCGCTGCACCTGGAAGTGAAGGTGCGGGACCGGCGAGCGCCCCGAGTTGCCCACCTGAGCCATGACCTGGCCGGCCGCCACAGGCTGACCGACCACCACGTCGATGCTCCCGCGGCGCAAGTGGCAGAGCGCCGAGTACACGTCGCCCGGGTGCCAGAGCACGATGACATTTCCCCAATTGTTGCGCGTGTCGACCTCGCCAATCGGGTTGTCCTCCACGGCGTCGATCACCTGCACCACGCGACCGTCGGCGGGGGCCACCACCGGCGCCCGCCAGGCGTGATAGTCGCTCGGATCGAGGCCCTCTCCCCGGTAGGTGCGGCCCTCGTCGTCGGCCACCTCGAAGTCCCAGGCGTGGGCCCAGGCGCCCTGGTGCGTGTGTCGGCCGTGCGGACCCTGCGTGACGAGCCAGCGACCCATGACCGGCAGGAACAGCGCGGGGACGGCGGGATCGGGGTAGCGGCGCGCGGCGGTCACGACCCTCGCCAGGTTGGCCTCGGGCGTCGAGGGCACACCGCGCACCAGGCGCAGCCCGCCGCCGGTGGAGGTCGCTGCCGCGTGCAGCAAGAGTCCCGTGACCATCACGAAGGGCATGGCCAGCGCAGTGAGCGCCAGAGGTTGGAGGGCGGCGGCGAGGGCCGCGGCGAGCGTCGCGCACAGGGCGCCGGCGGCGGCCGCCAGCAAGATGGAGCGCGGCGAGAGC
>CALBMW010000518.1 GCA_937896275.1 uncultured Myxococcales bacterium | reverse complement strand
CCGGCGCCCTCGGTGTGGGCCCGATCCGGGTGCGCGGCCTGCACGGCGCGCCGCCACGTCGCGCGCACCTCGGCGTCGGGCGCGTCCGGCGCCACGCCCAGCAGCAGGTAGGGATCGGTCTGGAGGGGGGTCGGTCGGCGCATGCCGGCAGCGGTCAGACCGGGAACAGTGTCGGCATGGACAGGTACTTGTCGCCGCGGTCGCACACGATGAAGACGATCACGCTGCCGGGTGGCGCCTCGGCCGCCACCCTCAGCGCCGCCACGCACGCGCCCCCGGACGACAGCCCGACGAACAACCCTTCGTCGGCCGCGAGCCTTCGGGTCAGATCAGCGGCGTCGTCGGCGCTGACGTCGAGCGTCACGTCCACGCGCTCAGGCTCGAAGATCTTGGGCAGATAGGCCGGCGGCCAGCGCCGGATACCCGGGATCGACGACCCGTCCTCGGGCTGCACCCCCACGATCGTCACGTCGGCGCGCTGCGCCTTCAGGTAGCGCGAGACCCCCATGATGGTGCCCGTGGTCCCCATCGAGCTGACGAAGTGCGTGATCCGGCCGCCGGTGTCGCGCCACACCTCGGGGCCGGTTGTTTCGTAGTGAACCTGCGGGTTTGCGGGGTTCGCGAACTGATTGAGCTGCAGGTGCGTGCCGGCGTCGTGCATCTGCTGAGCGATGTCCCGCGCCGCCTCCATGCCCTCCTCGACCAGGATCACCTCGGCGCCGTAGGCCTTCATGGTCGCGGTCCGCTCGGGCGTCGACGAGGCGGGCATCAGCAGCGTGAGGGGGATCTTCTCGAGGGCGGCGATCATCGCCAGCGCGATGCCGGTGTTGCCGCTCGTCGCCTCGACCAGCCGACGCCCGTCCGCCAGGAGCCCCGCCTCCCGCGCGGCGGTGATCATCCCGAGGGCGGCGCGATCCTTCACCGAGCCGCCAAGGTTGGTGCCCTCGAGCTTGGCCCAGACCTCGACGTCGTCCCGTGGCACCAGCTTGCGCAGGCGTCGCATGGGGGTGTCGCCGACCAGGCCCTGGTACTCGGCGTAGGCGGGGTTCTTCACGGCGTCGCTCCCTGAGCTCTCAAGAGGTGTCCATCAATCGCCCGCCTGCTGCGGACGCGCCGGGCGGGCGCTTCGCGGCCTGCGCCTCGCCCGTCACGTCCTCGCGACGGCGTTCGATTGCTGGACACCTCTCCAGACGCGGGCAGCATACCGACGCGGGTTCGGTGCCGTGAAGCGATGTCGCGGGTGACCGGGAAGAATCGGGCGTCAGGGCGCCGTGAACACCACGCGCTCCCAGTCGGCGCCGAAGGTGGTGGTGAGGCCGCAACGGTAGCCGGCGCTCAGGTTCCCGCCGCTCGTGTGCCAGCACATGCGAAGCTCGCCTTGCACGTTGTTGGTGTCGCAGCTGTTCCGGTTGACCCCCACGCCCTCGGGCGCGAAGCCCATGCTGTAGCTCGTGCCGAAGTAGAAATCGACGCCGTTGTGGTTCGTGACGTTGTTGCCGTTGGCCACCTCGCGGAACACCTCCGCGTAGTCGCCCATGGCGGCCAGCGTCAGCACTTCGCTGCCCGCCGGACGGCAGCCGATGAGCACCTGCGCGCCGTCGCAGGCCTCGAGCATCTGGGCCAGCGGCGTCGCGCTGCCGTAGGTGTCGAGGTGACACATCTCCCACCCGCCGAGGTCGATCTCCGGCAGGTCTTGCGCGATGCCCTCGAAGGCGAACAGGTCACCGCAGTGGCCCTCGTTGCAGGCCACGCCGGCGTCGCAGGCGCGGTCGCAGCGCCCACAGTTCGCGCCGTCGTTCTGCAGATCGAGGCACCGCGCGCCGCACAGACCGAAGCCCGCCTGCTCGCACACGTCGCCCGCGCCCGCGCAGCCCTCGTCGGCCGGCCAGTCGATCGCGCCGTCCGCGTCGTCGTCCACGTCGTTGGCGCACGCGGGCGCCGCGTCCGGATCGCCCTCGTCGTCGTCGCGCGGCCCCTCGCAGCCGGGATCGGCGAGATCGATGAGCCCGTCGAGATCGTTGTCCGCCCCGTCCACGCACCGGCGCCCCGTGCCGCCCGCCTCGTCGGGATCGCTCGCCCCCAGGCAGCCGGGATCGTCGGGGAAGTCGGTCCGCCCATCGCCGTCGTCGTCGCGGTTGTTTGCGCAGGCCGGCACCTGCGGCGGGTCCACCTCGTCGTTGTCTTCGGGCGAGCTGCAGCCGGGATCGAGCGGGAAGTCGGCCCGGCCATCGGCGTCGTCGTCCTCACCGTTGCCGCAGGCGGCGGGCTCGGCCGGATCGGCCTCGTCGTCGTCGCCCAGGGCTGCGCAGCCCAGGTCATAGGGGAAGTCCGTGCGCCCGTCGCCGTCGTCGTCGAGGCCGTTGCGGCAGGCGGGCGGCGGGCTCTCGGGATCGGGGTCGGCCTCGTCGTCGTCCGCGCCCCCCTCACAGCCCGGATCGAGCGCGTCGATCGCCCCGTCGCGATCGTTGTCGAGCGCGTCGCTGCAGGCCGCGGCCAGGAACACGCTGAGCGCGAAGGGGCCCACGCGCGGCCGGTCGTCGACCTGCAACTCGAGGTCGGCGCTCACCGCCCCCGCGACCTGGACGGCCGGGACATCGGCGGGTACCACGTACAGCGTGAAGCCGCCGTCGAGTGTGGCGCTCATCACGATGTCGTCCTCCACCAACTCGAAGTCGAGGCTGTCCAGATCGGCGGCCAGGCGCGGCGCGAGCGAGAAGAAGACCTGGGGATCGTCCCCGACCTCGTCGAGGGCGCCGTCGTTGGTGACCCAGTAGGGCACCGGCGCGCCCGCGAAAGGCAGTACGCCCGGGTACGGGCCCATCGTGCTGTTGTCCGATCCGAGGTTGCCGCTCACCGTGACCGGCGTGTCCTGGGGCAGGCCGTCGATCTCCAGCCGCCAGACGTTGGGGCCGGCCAGCGCGCTGCGGATCTGCACGTCGAAGCCGGCGGCCGTGCGCTGGGTGCGCGCGCCCGTCGAGACGTCGAGGAGGGTGCCGCCCACCATGATCTGGCCGAAGCCGTCGAAGGCGTCGTTACAGCCGTCGCTCAGGCCCTGTTCGGCGGGCTGCTCGAGCTCGCATTCCGCGTCCGCGACCGCCACCACGCCGAGCCGCGAGCGCAGCCCGCCACCTTGGGGCGCCCCCGACACGACCACGTAGTAGGGCTGCCCGGCCGTGACCTGCTCGACGCGGGCCGTGGCGCCGCCGTGCGTCCCCGCGGCGCAGGCCAGCCGGCGGTCCTCGCGCTCGCACGCGCTGCGGACCTCCACGGATCCGGCCAGGCGCGTCTCGGGATCGTCGAGAGACGCGATCAGCACGCCGTCGCGGGGCGGCGTGACCATGAACACCTTGTCGGGCAGCCCCGCCGGCGCGCAGGCCAGGTCGAACAGGTTGGCGCCCCCGGCGACGAGGGCGTCGACCACGCGGCCGCCCTCACCCAGATCGCGCGCCTCGAGCCCCGGCCGGCAGGCCTCGTCCTCGACGAAGTAGCCGGCGGCCAGGCAGCTCGGGTCCTGTGGGTAGTCGATGCGGCCGTCACCGTCGTCGTCCAGCCCGTTGGCGCAGACCGGCGGCTCATCGGGATCGGCCTCGTCGTCGTCGTCCCCGTCGAAGCAGCCCGGGTCGGTGAGATCGGTTTGCCCGTCGCCGTCGTTGTCGGCCCCATCGGCGCAGCGTGGGACCTCGCTCGGGGGCCCCTCGGCCGTGTCGGCGGCGCTCTGACACTGGGGATCGTCCGGGAAGTCGACGCGCCCGTCGCCGTCGTCGTCGACGCGGTTCCCGCACTCCGGCACGGGCTGCGCGCTCAGGCGTACGTCCAGGGCGTAGGCGCCGTCGCCGTCGGCCCCCTCGACGAGCACCACGTAGGTGCCGGGGCTCAGAGTCAGATCCACGCTCGACCAGGTGACCGGCGGCAGCTCGTCGTCGTTGCACGCGAGCTCGTCGCCGTCACAGGCCTGGCGGACGCTGATGACCGTGTCGATGGCGGTGGCCTCGAGCTGCGTCGTGAGGCGCACGCGCGTGTGTCGGTCCAGCACCAACATCCAGGCGTCGTCCGGCGCGCCGCCCTCGGGCGAGCAGGCCCCGCTCGAGACGTCGTCGCGCCCCGCGGTCGTGCCCTGCACCACGCCGCTGCCCATGATGCGGTGCCCGTCGGCGAAGGCGCCGCAGCCCAGGCGCTCGCGGTCCTGGCTGGCCGTGCCGCACTCCAGGTCGGCGGGGTAGTCGGTCTGGCCGTCCTCGTCGTCGTCGGCGCCGTTGCCGCACTGGGGGGGCACCTCGGGATCGGCCTCGTCCTCGTCGGTGACGCCGTCGCAGCCGGGATCGAGCGGGTAGTCGGCCTTCCCGTCGCCATCGTCGTCGCGTCCGTTGGCGCAGGCGTCGTTGGCCTCGTCGTCGTCGAGCGATCCGTTGCAGCCGGGATCGGCGGGGAAGTCGATGCTCCCGTCGTCGTCGTCGTCCAGGCCGTTGCTGCATCGGGGCAGGGCGCGCTCGTAGCGGCCGCAGGCGAAAAAGCAGTCGGGATCGTCGCGATCGGCGAGGCCGTCGCCGTCGTTGTCCAAGCCGTCGCCGCAGGCCGGATCCTCGTCGCCGGGGCGGGGGATGTCCTCGGTCACGACGCCGCCCAGCGAGCCGGAGAGCGTGAGCAGCGCGAAGACGTGCGAGGCCTGGGGCTGCCACCCGGCCGGCCCGCCGTCCCCCTGGCCCTGGCCGAACTGCCCGGTCATCGGGTTCTGCCAGCGCAGCAACTGCCAGCTGTAGTCGTAGCTGTGGCTGCGTCGCTGGAAGGGGTAGCCGTCGCCCGCGGGCTCACGCACGCCGAAGTCGGCGCGGCCCAGCCCGTCCGCGCCGTCCACGCAGCTGTAGATGGCCTTCTCGGCTGCCCAGCGCCCATACCAGTTGCTGTTCCAGCTCGAGAGCGGCGCCATGCCCACGTAGTCGTAGTTCTCGTGCAGGAAGCGCATGTGCGCCTGCGGCCGCGGATCGGCGCAGGCCACGCCGAGCTGGCGCCAGGCCCACAGAGAGACGGCCGTCATCTGGAAGCTGGGGTTCTGCCCTTCGGCGTGGGCCTCGGCGCCGGGGCGGTATTGGCTGCTGCCGTTGGGCAGCGTCTGCCAGTCGAGCTGCCGGCTCAGGCGCCCGAAGACCTGCTCGTCGACGGCCCCGGGCACGAACTCCTGAGCCGCGACCAGGCCGCTGATCACGAACACGGTGGTGCTCATGTCGGCGTCGATCCCGGGCGTCGTGTAGTTCCAGCCGCCGCGCTGCTCAGCGGGCGGAGCGTCTGCGGGGAAGGCGCCCTGGTGGGCCTTCAGGCTGGCGACGACGTTCGCGAGGCAGGCCGTGACCGTCAGCTCGTCGCCCACCGCGTCGGGACCGCCCCCGCGCAACCAGGCCGACAGGAACATCGCGAAGGAGCCGGTGCGATAGGTGGTCGGCACCGCCTCGGCGCCCAGCCGGCAAGGCTGATCGACCCGCATGAGGTAGCGCAAGAACTTGAAAACCAACAGCTTGTCGGCGCTGGTCAGCCCGACGAAGCCGCGCGGTGGGCCGCCCGCCGACACCGGCGCCTCGAGGAAGGACAGGCCCGCGAGTGGGGTGAGATCGCCGGCCACCTGCGCGCCGCCCTGGCCGTCGTCGCGGGCCTGCCCGCGCAGCCACGCGAGGCCCTCCTCGATGGCTTGAAAGACGCGTCGGCCGAAGGCGTCGGCGAAGACATCGCCGCTGATGCGCCCCGGCTGCAGGTTGTCGGTCAGGCCGTCCAGATCGTTGTCCACGCCATCGCAGATCTCGTCGATGACGGGCACGCCCGCGTTGGTCGGGTCATCGGGGCGCGGATCGCACTCGTCGCCGATGTGATCGCCGTCGCGGTCGCCCTGTGCGGGGTTCGATGCGCGCACGCAGTTGTCGCAGGCGTCGCCGGCGCCGTCGTCGTCGAAGTCGTACTGGGCGCTGTTGGGCAGCTCCGGGCAGTTGTCGTCCTCGTTGGGCACGTGGTCCTCGTCCAGATCCACGGCCTCGCAGACGTCGCCGTAGCCGTCGTCGTCGCTGTCGGCCTGATCGGGGTTGGGCAGCTCGCAGTTGTCGCAGCGATCGCCCACGCCGTCGCCGTCGGCGTCCTCCTGGCCCGGGTTGCGCAGCAACGCGCACGAGTCGCAGACGTCGCCCACGCCGTCCTGATCGCCGTCGGCTTGATCGGGGTTGGCGGCGCGCCGGCAGTTGTCCTCGGCGTTGATCACGCCGTCGGCGTCGTCGTCGGCGCTGGCGCAGGCGTCGCCCACGCCGTCGCCGTCGACGTCGGCCTGGTCGGGGTTGGGCAGCTCGGGGCAGTTGTCGTCACCATCCGCGACGCCGTCGCCGTCGCCGTCGGGGCAGCCTCCGAGCGCCGCGTCGCCCGCGTCTTCAGGGCAGCCGTCGCAGGCGTCGCCGATGCCGTCGCCGTCGCCGTCCGCCTGATCCGGGTTGGGGGTGGTCGGGCAGTTGTCGTCGCCGTCCGCGACCATGTCGTTGTCGGGATCGACGATCTGGCAGGCGGTCGGATCCTGGTCCGGGTTGGGGACGAGGGCGCAGTTGTCGCAGGCGTCGCCGACGCCGTCGTCGTCGGTGTCGAGCTGATCGGGATCGGCGTCGGTGGGGCAGACATCGCAGGCGTCGCCGACGCCATCACCGTCGCTGTCGTCCTGTGCGGGGTCCGCGTCGCGCGGGCACGCATCGCAGGCGTCGCCGACGCCGTCGCCGTCGCCGTCCTGCTGGTCGGGGTTGGCCACCTCGGGGCAGTTGTCGATCGCCGACGGCTGGCCGTCCTCGTCCGGGTCGTCCTGACCGCTCACCGAGCTGTCGACCCCCCCGTCCTCGCCGCCCTCGCCGCCGCCGTCGTCGGGACACCCGACGAGCAGTACCGCGCCCAGCCACCAGGGAATCGTTCGGACTATGCTCTTCATCTGGCCCCCCTCGCCGCGCCCGCGGCGTCCAACTTCGCGTCGACCCGGCCGTCAATCTCGCGCCGACCCGACACTCCGTGCGCCCACCCGACAGTTGACGCACATCGCTCATTCCGCACGGATCCGTGTTTGGACCTCTGGCGGGCGTTCGGCACGTGGCTTCTTCGGTGGGGGGCCACCCTGGCCGGCGGCGGCGCGAATCGGGAAGCATGATGAGGACGTGAGGACGGAGGGGGAGGATGGTGGAGGATGGGGGAGGATGAGACTCTGAGTCACGTTCGCCCCTCGCGTTCGAGAAGGTTGAGACTCTGAGTCATGTGCGCTCGTTCGGTCAGTCCTCGTTGCGCCGTTCGCGCATCGTGACGAACTCCTCCGCCGCGGTGGGGTGGATACCGACTGTCGCGTCGAACGACGCCTTGGTCGCCCCCGCCACCAGCGCCACCGCGAAGCCCTGGATGATCTCCGGCGCGTCCGCGCCGACCATGTGCACGCCCAGCACCCGGTCGGAGTCGCGGTCCACCACCAGCTTCATCAGCGAGCGATCACCGTTGCCCGACAGCGTGTTCTTCATCGGGCGGAACTCGCTCGTGTAGACGTCGATCCGCGCGCCAGCCTGGCGGGCCTGGGCCTCCGTCAGCCCCACGGTGGCCATGGGCGGCGTGCTGAAGACGGCCGTCGGCACGTTGGCGTAGTCGAGGCGCGTGGGCTGCCCCGCGAACTGCGTGCGCGCGAAGGCGATGCCCTCTTCGATGGCCACCGGGGTCAGGTTGATGCGGTCGGTCACGTCGCCCAGGGCGAAGATGTGCGGGACGCTGGTCGCGTAGTCCGCGTCCACGCGGATCTCGCCCTTGGCGCCCAGCTCGACGCCCGCCTCCGCCAGGCCCAGGCCGCCGGTGGACGGGCGCCGACCGATGGCGAAGAAGGCGGCGTCGACGTCGATCGAGTCCCCGCCCTCGAGCACGACCTGGCGACCATCGCCCTCGGACTCGATGCACCGGACCGTGTGGTTGAGGATCAACCGGACGCCGCGCGCCCGGAGCTGCTCGGTGAGGTGGGCGCGCAGGTCTTCGTCGAAGCCGCGCAGCAGGTGAGGGCCGCGGTGGACCAAGGTCACGTCGGTGCCCAGGCCGTGCAGGATGCAGGCGAACTCGACGGCGATGTAGCCGCCCCCCACCACGACCGCGCGGTCGGGGCGCGCGGGCAGGGTGAACAGGTCGTCACTCACGAGCGCGCGCTCGGCCCCCGGGATGTCGGGGCGAACCGGCGCTCCGCCCGTCGTCACGAGGATGCGCTCCGCGGTCACGCGGCGGTGGCCGCCAGCGGACAGCGCGATGTCGAGCGTGTGGGCGTCGGCGAAGCGGGCCCAGCCGTCGATCACCTCGACCCCGACCCCGTGCAGCATGCGCCCATAGACCCCGTTGAGGCGACGCACCTCGGCGTCGCGCCCCTTGGCCAGCGTGGCCCAGTCGAAGTGAGCCGGCGGCACCGTCCAGCCGAAGCCGGCGGCGTCCCGCAGCGCGTCGGAGACCTGCGCGGCGTACACCATCAGCTTCTTGGGTACGCAGCCCACGTTGACGCAAGTGCCCCCCAGGAAGCGGCCCTCTGCCAGCCCCACCGTGGCGCCGAAGCGCGCCGCCATCCGGCTGGCACGCACGCCCCCGGAGCCGGCGCCAAGGGTGAACAGGTCGTAGTCGTAGGTGCTCATCGGTCCTCCGTCGCCTCGGCGCGCGAGGGTCGCACGGCCCCGCACGATGCGTCGACCGTTGCGTGGCCGGGCCCCTCGGCGGCACCCTGTCCCGGGTACGTCGCGTGGGTACGTCGCGTGGGTACGGCGCGTGGCTCGCGGCGTTTCGGAGGTGCGATGAGCGCGGAGCGGTTTCGTCGAACGCAGGCGCTGGGCGAGGAGGCCGCTCCGCGCGGCTGGGCCGAGGTGCCGCTGCTGCGCGATCTGGGCGTGCACGAGCTCGCGGCGCTGGAGCGCACGCTGGTCGAGGTGCGCTTCGACGCCGGCGCGACCCTGCTGCGGCAGGGCGAGCCGGGGGACTGTCTGTACCTGCTCGAGGCGGGCACGGTCACGGTGCGGGTCGACCGCGCGGGATCGCCCACCTTCACCCGCTCCATCGTCGCGCCGGACACGCTCGGTGAGATGGCCCTGGTCACGCGCGCGCCGCGCAGCGCGACGGTGGTGGCGGCCAGCGCGGTGCGCTGCAGGCGCCTCGACCGCGACCGCTTCGAGGCGCTGGTGGCCGCGCACCCGGCCGCCGCCGACGTGGTCAC
>CALBMW010000517.1 GCA_937896275.1 uncultured Myxococcales bacterium | reverse complement strand
CGGTTGGGGGAGTCAAGGCTCGCCACTTGACACTTGGGAGCGTGCGTCGCGGTCAGCTCGTCCGACGGTGGCCTCCCAAGTGTCAAGTGACGAGTCTCGACCCCCGACGGAGATGGTCGGCATCGCGCCCCCGGCGGGTCGCGGCGGCTGGCGGCGGTTCGGGTAGTTCCACCCTGCCGGGCGGGGCTGCTGCCGCGCGCGGCAGCGGCCCCAGTTGGCACCCCGGAAGTACGCGTGGCCCCGGCCGGCGCCCACGCGCGCACCCGGCGGCGCACGGTTGCGGGCCGGGGTGCCGAGCACTTCTTCCTCGGTGCCAGGCCTTCCGACGGGCTCGCGCAAGGCAAGTCTCGCTTGGTGCCGCCTCAACGCATCAACACGCAGTCGCACGTGAGCGTGCGCCCCTCGACCGCGCAGTCCGGGCGGTTGGGATCGATGCAGGACGCCTGCGCCGCCCGCGCTGACTCGCAGATCCCGCCCATCTGGCTGCAGAAGGTGTCGCAGGTCGTCGCCGGCGAGTCCTCCGGCAGGTTCACCCCGTAGACGCACGCGGGCCGCCGGCCCCAGCACATCTGCGCGTGGGCGATGGGCACCGGGCAGTTGCAGGCCGCCACCTGGTCGACCACGCCGTCGCAGTCCTCGTCCGTCCCGTCGCAGGTCTCGTCGGTGGGCTCGCGGCAGTCGCCGCAGGCGGTCACCACGCCCTCGTCCACGAGTCCGTCGCAGTCGTCGTCGAGGCCGTTGCAGGTCTCGCCCACCGGACCGACCCCCCCACACGCGCTGAAGCGCTCGTCCACGCAGGTCTGTGTGCCCACCGTGCACTCGCCGCGGGCGTCGCGGCAGACGAACGGCCCCGCGCCGGGGCAGGTCCCGGCGACGCCCTCGTCGATCTCACCGTCGCAGTCGTTGTCCCGCCCGTCGAAGACCTCGGCGGGCACCTCGCCGCAGCCCCCGCAGGCGTTCGTCTGGCCCTCGTCCACCGCCCCGTCTGCGTCCTGATCGGCGCCATCGCAGATCTCCTCGGGCGCGGCGAAGGCGCAGCGCTCCGGGTCGCAGGTCCAGCAGTCGTAGGTGAAGCGCCAGTTGGCCACGACCTGGTCGCCCCGCTCGACGATCTCGCTGACGGGCAGCCCGCGCGCGTCGAGGCTCCGCGTCCGCCGTTCGTCCGGCACAGGCGGCTCGGCGCCGGTGAGCGCGGCGAAGTCGGGGCGGTCGTCCTGGATCACGTACAGGCGCCAGGTGATCGTGCCGGGGGCATAGTCCACCACCGATCGCCGCACGACCAGCCCGCCGTATGCGGTCTGGCGGCGCAGCGCGAGGTCCTCGCCGTCGTACCAGGTGGTCACGAAGGTCGGCAGGTCGTGGTCACCGCCGGAGACCTCGGTGCGGCTCCGGCCGGGCTGCCAGGTGGTCGTCTCGGTCTCGTAGGGATCGACCAGGCGGCCGCCGACAGCGTGCGGGTAGCGGTCGACGCGGACCACGCGCCCCTGCACGTCGTACTGCAGTCGCTCCACGGTCACGTCGCCGGTGGCGTCCACGCGCCGGGTGATCTCGAGGTCGCCGCGGTAGATCGAGTCGATCCGCAGGGCCTCCGCGCCGCCCACACCCGCGCCTGCGCGCTCCACGGCCTGGCAGGGTCCGGGTGGCGGCGCGCCGGGCGGGCCGGCGTCTGGGGGACCCGCGTCGGGCGATCCCTCGTCGGTTCCACGCGCGTCGAGCGCTTCGCTGTCCGTGGGCATCACGGTCGCGTCGGCCCCGTCCGCGGGGCCCGCACCGTCTCGATCGGTCGTCGCGTCGCGGCGGTCGGCGCCATCGAGGCGCGGCGTCGCGTCCCCTGGTACGCCCGCCTCGGATGCGGGCCCGGCGTCCGCCAGCCGGCGGTCGAAGGCGCGGTCGGGCACGTCCACGCAGCCGAGGGCCACCGCCGTGACGCCGATCACCGCCCATGAGACGAGGGGTCGCTGCATGGCCGCATGCTCGACGAGGCGCGACGCGCGGGTCAAGCGGGTGGCGAGGCCCCCGACCGCCTTGGGCGCAGCCGCGCGGCGATCGCCTCGCAGTGGGCGTGGGGCGCGTCGCAGAAGGCCGCGCTGTGCGCTGGCCCCAGGTGCTCGACCCCGGTCTGGCAGCCGCTCAACCCCTCGGCGGCGAGGAAGGCGTCGAGGTGGCGGTGAAAGTGCTCGGCGGTGCCGGCGGCCCGCGGCCCGAAGTAGTCCCAGAAGAGTCGTCGCACACAGCCTCCCACCGTCACGGCCCCCGTACGGCCCACGCCGCGGCCCACGCCGAGGACTTCGTCGCGCTTCCGTCTTGCAGAACCCCACGTTTTGCGCAAGGTTACGGGCCTTCGAAGTCCCAGGGCGGGCCCACGGGAGCACGCGGCGCCGACGGCCCGACCTGACCGCCCCCGGGAGGTTCCGTGCGCCCCGTCGCCACCCTCGTCACCGCCCTCGGACTGCTGTGGGCCGGCCCCGCCGCCGCCGATCGCGCGCTGCCTTTCACGCCGGCCATCGACCGCCTCGACAACGGCCTCACCGTCGTCACCGTCAAGACGTCCACCCCCGGCATCGTCGCCTATTACACCGTCGTCCGCACGGGCTCGCGCGACGAGGTCGAGAAGGGCCGCAGCGGCTACGCCCACTTCTTCGAACACATGATGTTCCGCGGCACCGAGGCCACCTCGCCCGAGCAGTACAACGCCGTCGTGCAGGCCCTCGGCGCGGACGGCAACGCCTACACCACCGACGACTACACCGCCTACTACCTCGTCACGCCGAAGCGTGGCCTCGAGGCCGTCATCGGGCTCGAGGCCGACCGCTTCCAGCACCTGAAGTACGCCGAGGAGGCCTTCCGCACCGAGGCCGGCGCCGTGCTGGGCGAGTACAACAACTCGGCCTCGGACCCTCGCGAGAAGATGTGGGAGGCCGGCGCGGCCCTGGCTTTCAAGGCGCACACCTATGGCCACACCGTCATCGGCTACAAGGCCGACATCGAGGCCATGCCCGACGGCTTCGCCTACGCCCGGGACTTCTTCCGCCGCCACTACACGCCCGACAACAGCACCGTCCTGGTCATCGGCGACGTCGATCACGCCGAGGTGATGCGCCTGGTGCGCGCGGCCTACGGCGCCTGGACCGGCAAGGCCGACGCCGTCGAGGTGCCCGTCGAGCCGCCGCAGACCGCGCGCCGCGCCCAGCACATCGACTGGCCGAGCCCCTCGCCGCCCCTCGTGTCGGTGGGTTGGCGCGTCCCCGGCCTGTCCGCGGCGACCGTCGACTCGGCCGCCATCGACGTGCTGCTCGAGTTGGCGGTGGGCGAGACCAGCCCCCTCTACAAGAGGCTGGTGCTCGACGAGCAGCGGGTCGAGAAGCTGACGCATGGCGCCGACTGGAAGCGCCGCGATCCGTGGATCCTGAGCGTGGACGCGGTGTTGCGCGACGCGACCGAGCGCGACGCGATCGTGGCGGCCATCCAGGGCGAGCTGGATCGTGCTGCCCGGGGCGAGATCGACGCCGACCGCCTCGCGGCCATCCGCAGCAACCTGCGCTACGCGCGCCTGATGGCGCTCGACACGCCCGGCGACGTCGGGGGCTACCTGGCCGAGATCATCGGCCTCAGCGGCGACGTCGAGGACGCCGAGCGGATGCTCGAAGGCTACGCTCAGGTCACCGCCGCCGACGTGGCGCGGGTGGCCAAGGCGCACTTCGCCGCGCCCCAGCAGATCGAAATTTCACTCACCGGGACCAGCGCGGAGGGAGCCAAGTGAGGCCGCTCATCCTGCTCACCCTCGCCACCGTCGCCACCCTGGCCGGCTGCGGCGGCGCCCCGGCGCCGACCTCGACGCCCAGCTCGGCCCCCGCCCAGGCCGCGGCCCCCGCCGACGCCGGCCTCACCGTGCTGCACCAACCGTCGAGCAGCCCGATCGTCGAGCTGCGCTTCGTCTTCCGCGCCGGCTCCGCCTACGATCCGCCCGGTCGCGAGGGCACCGCGTGGCTGCTGGCCCACCTGCTCACCGAGGGCGGCACGCAGGACCTGACCTACCCCGAGCTGCTCAGCCGCCTGTACCCCTGGGCGGCGCAGATCGGGACGCAGGTGGACAAGGAGCAGCTCACGATCGTGGCGCGCGTCCATCGCGAGCACGTCGACGCCTTCTATCCGCTGCTGCGCGACGTGCTGCTGGCCCCTCGGCTGGACGCCGCCGACTTCGAGCGCCTGCGGACCCAGGCGGTGACCCGGCTCACCCAGAACATGCGCACGGCCAACGACGAGGAGCTCGCGAAGCTGGTGCTCGAGGCTCAGCTCTTCGCGGGCACCCCCTACGCGCACCCGTCCATCGGCACCGAGGCCGGCCTGAAGGCCCTGACGCTGGATGATCTGAAGGCGTGGCGCGCCACGGCGCTGACCCGGGACCGCCTCGTCATCGGCCTCGGCGGGGCCGCCGACGACGCCCTGGTGGCTCGGGTGCGGCAGGACTTCGCCGGCCTGCCCGCGCACGGCACCCTGCCGGACGCGACCCCCTCCCCCGCCCCCTCGCCGACGAAGCCGCGCCTGATCGTGATCGACCAGCCCCAGGCCGGCGCCACCGCCATGGCCTTTGGGCACGTCGCCGACTTCGACCGTCGCTCCGCGGACTTCCCGGCCATGGCGCTGGCCGCGAGCTATTTCGGCGAGCACCGCCAGTTCCACGGCGTGTTGTTTCAGCAGATCCGCGAGAAGCGCGGCATGAACTACGGCGACTACGCCTACGCCGAGGCCTTCGTGCAGGAGGGCTGGGGCCGGATGCCGCGCACCAACATCGCGCGCCGGCACCAGCACACCTCGGTCTGGATCCGCCCCGTCCCCAACGAGGACCGCCACTTCGCCCTGCGCATCGCGCTGCGCCTCTTCGGCGGCCTGGTGGCAGACGGGCTCACCGCCGAGGCCGTCGCCGCGACCCGGCAGTTCCTGGAGGGCTACGTCTATCTGCAACTGCAGACCGACCAGCGCCGCCTGGGCACGGCCATCGACGACGCCTTCTATGGCCTGCCCGAGCCCTACGCCCTGGGCCTGGGCGCGGGCATGAAGCCGCTCGACGCGCCGGCGGTCAAGGCCGCGCTCGGACGCCACCTGCACCCCGAGGCCCTGACGATCGTGGTCGTCACGCCCGACGCCGCGGGCTTCGTGGACGCGGTGGTGGGCGACGCGCCCAGCCCCAAGGCCTACGCCAGCCCCAAGCCCACCGAGATCACCGACGAGGACGCGATCATCGCGCGCCTGCCGCTGGGCATCGGCCGGGACCAGGTGGCGATCCTGCCGGCGGCGACGCTCTTTGCGAACTGACCGCGTGCGCGCGTCGCCGCGGGATCGTCACCCCGATGTCATCGGAAGTCGTGAGCGTGTCTTCGCATGAGCCCAATCATCCTCATCGTCGAAGACGAGAAGGACCTGCTGACCACGCTCGACTACAACCTCGAGCGCGAGGGCTACCGCACCCGCACGGCGGCGACGGGCGCCGAGGCGCTCGCCCAGGCCTTCCTCGATCCCGCACCCGATCTGATCCTGCTGGACCTGATGCTGCCCGATCTGCCCGGCACCGAGGTCTGCCGCCGGCTCCGCGCCGACGAGCGCACGCGCGACGTGCCGGTCATGATGGTCACGGCGAAGGGCAGTGAGATCGATCGCGTGGTCGGCTTCGAGATCGGCGCCGACGACTACGTGGTCAAGCCTTTCAGCCTCCGCGAGTTGCTGCTGCGGGTGCGCGCCCTGCTGCGCCGCGCCCGCACCGTGGCCGAGGAAGGCGATGAGCTGATCTTCGGTCGCCTGCGGGTCGATCCGCCGGGCCACCGCGTCTGGGTGGACGACGACGAGAAGATGCTCACCGCGCTCGAGTTTCGTCTGCTGACGACGTTTCACGCGCGGCGCGGTCGCGTGCAGACCCGCGAGACGCTCCTGAGCGACGTCTGGGGCTATCAGGCCGACGTCACCACGCGCACCGTCGATACGCACGTCAAGCGCCTGCGCGAGAAGCTGGGCGACGCCGGGGCCTATGTGGAGACAGTGCGCGGCGTCGGCTACCGCTTTCGCGCCCGGCCCGACGAAGTCGGGGAGTGACCCACCTGGGCGTCCGCGGGCGCCTCTTCCTGGTCTCGTTCCTGCTCGTCCTCGCCGCGGGCACCGTCACCGGGGTGTACCTCGAGGGCCAGCTGCGCGGCTGGCTGAACCTGCGCATGCAGCGCGAGCTGCTCGACCACGCGACCGTCGCGCGCGGCGCGATCGAGTCGGTGGGCGGCCCGGGCACCGTCGCCGCGCTCGATCCCTTGGTCAAGCGGCTCGGCCGCGGCCTGTCGGTGCGCCTGACCGTCGTGGCCGTCGATGGCGAGGTCTTGGGCGACTCGTGGGTCCCGGCCGCTCGCGTGGCGGGCCTCGAGCGCCACGACGGGCGCCCTGAGATGCGCGCGGCCGCAAAACTCGGTCAGGGCATCGCCCGACGCCACAGCGCCACCCTCGACCGCGACATGCTCTACGTCGCCCTGCCCTTCGAGGGCGACGCGACGTCCGGCTTCGTCCGCGTCGCCACCGCCACCGAGGAGGTGGATCAGGTCGTCACGCGCCTTCGCTGGATGCTGTTCTTCGCCGCGCTCGTGGGCCTGTTCGTCGCGGTCGTGATGAGCTTCACGGCGTCGCACCTGCTGTCGCGGGGCCTGCGCGATCTACTCGTGCGCGCGCGCGCGATGGTTGGTGGCGCGGCCACGGTCGACGGCACCCCGCGCGATGAGATCGCCGGCATCGCCCACTCCCTCACCCACCTGGGCGGCGCGCTCGAGGGGGTGGTCGGCACGCTGGCGCAGGAGCGGGACCGCTTCGAGGGCATCCTCGAGGCGATGGCCGACGCGGTCGTCGCGATGGACGCCCGGCGCCACGTGACCCTCATCAACCGCGCCGGCCTCACGCTGCTCGGCCTCGACGCGCGGCCCACCGACGGCCCCCTGCTCGAGGCCCTCGCGCCGGCCCTGCGCGAGGCCCTGGCCCCCGCCCTGGCCGGTGACGCCGGCTCCCGCGACATCGACCTGCCCGACCGCCAGCTTCAGGCGCGCGTCACACCCCAGCGCCAAGGGGGCGGCGTCGTGCTGGTGCTGCACGACGTCACCCGCCTGCGCCGACTCGAGACCCTGCGCCGGGACTTCGTGGCCAACGTCAGCCACGAGCTGCGCACGCCGGTCAGCGTCATCAGCCTCAACGCCGAGACCCTGCTGGATGGCGGCTGGAAGGACGAGAAGCGCGCCCCACAGTTCCTCGCGGCCCTCCAGCGAAACGCCCAGCGGCTCAGCGCCCTGGTCACGGATCTGCTGGACATCTCGCGCATCGAGTCGGGGAACTTCGAGGTGCACCCCGAGACGGTGGCCGTCTTTGCGGTCGCCCGCGTGGCCCTCGACGCCGTGGAGAAGTTGGGCGCTGACAGAGGCACGCGCGTGGAGCTCGACGTGCCCCCGGACCTCGCCGCGCGCGCCGACCGGCAGGCGCTCGAGCACGTGCTCATCAACCTGCTCGAGAACGCGGTGAAGTACACCCCCGAGACCGGCCACGTGCACCTCGTCGCGCACGCCGACGGCGGCGAGGTGGTCATCGAGGTCCGCGACGACGGCCCCGGCATCCCGCCCGAGCACCGCGACCGTATCTTCGAGCGCTTCTATCGAGTCGATCGCGGGCGCGCCAAGCACATGGGGGGCACCGGACTCGGCCTGTCCATCGTCAAGCACCTCGTGGCGAGCATGAAGGGCACCGTCGCCGTCGAGCCCAACACCCCGCGGGGCACGGTCTTTCGGGTCAGGCTCCCCGCGCGGGCGCCGGGTGAGCCGGGGCCGTCTCCCACGGGGGCTCCTCGAAGCGCTCCACCAGAAAGTCGATGAACCGGCGCACGCGCGGCGGCACGTGCCGCACCGGCGGGTAGACCGCCCACACCGCGAGCGGAGGGCACCAGGCGTCGAGGCAGCTCTGCAGCGCGCCGCTGTGCAGATCGGCGCAGGCCAGGAAGAGCGGCGCGAGGGTCAGCCCGAGCCCCTGGCGGGCGGCGGCCAGCAGCGCGTCGCCGTGATTCGCCGCCAGCGGCCCATCCACCGTGACCCGCACCTCCTCACCGTCCGGCCCGCGGAAGGACCACACCGGTCCGGAGGCCTGATAGTCGTAGAGCAGGCACGGCAGGCCCCGCAGCTCCTCGGGGCGCTGCGGCACGCCGTGACGGGCGAAGAACGCGGGCGCGCCGTAGACCGCCCCTGCCATCGTCGCCAGGCGCCGCCCCGTCAGCGCGCTGTCGGCCAGCGCACCCACCCGGATGGCGAGGTCGAAGCCCTCGTCGAGCAGGCGCACCCGGCGGTCGTCGAAGCTCAGCTCGACCCGCAGCTGAGGGTGATCGCGCATAAACTCGGCGACGGCGTCGGTGAGGTAGCGCAGGCCGAAGGCCACCGGCACGGTGACGCGCAGCGTGCCGGTGGGGTGAAGCTGCTGAGCCGCCACCGCCTCCTCGGCGGCCAGCAGATCGGCCATCACCTGCGTGGTGCGCGCGTGGAAGGCCTCGCCCACGTCGGTGGGATCGAGCCTGCGCGTGTCGCGCCGCAGCAGCTGGGCGCCCAAGCGCTCCTCCAGGGCCCGGATGCGCTTGCTGACGTGCGACTTCGAGACGCCGAGCGCGCGCGCGGCGGCCGAGAAGCCCCCGGCGTCGATCACGCGATTGAAGATCTCCACGTCGTCGAGGCGGCTCATCGCGCGGCTCCTGGCAGGGTCGCGGTCGCATCGTAGCCGCGGTCGCATCGTAGCCGACTTCGCGCGCGGCGGCGGAGTGGGGGTATGTTCGCCGGGTGACACGGAAATTCTGGATCCAGCTGCTCATCGCCCTCCAGATCGGCGGCCTGACCGTGATCGCCGTCATCTGGTGGCAGCGCACCGTGGAGGCCGATCAGGTGGCCGCCTTCGAGGCGCTCAAGCAGGCGGTGATCGCGGGCGGCGCCCAGGCGGGGCTGGCGGCCCTGCCCCCCGAGGTGATCGAGGCCGGCACCCGGGCGTGCGCGCGGCAGGCCTGCGTCGACGAGCGCTTCGACGCGTCGAGCGGGCGGTGGCTCATGGCCACGGTTGCGCGGCGCGGCGTCGATCCCTGCGCGGACTTCAAGGCGCCGGACTGCACCGAGTCCCGGACGCGCGCCGCGCTCTTGCGCCTGCTGCCGCGCGTGCCCGACTGCGAGGTCGATGAGGTCGTCGAGGCGGGCGCCGATCGGCTGCGGGTACGGTGCGGCGACGTGGTCGACTTCGTCCCGGTCACCCGGGGCGCCACGGGTTGGCGGCTCGACGGCGACACGACGTGGCCCGGCCTGCTGCCGCGGCTGAGCGCCCGCGTGTCCGGGGCGCGACCACCGGCGCACGCGACGCCACCCTGAGCGCTGCACGTCTCGGACGGTCCCGCCCTTGGACGGGCCACGCCGCGCACGCGCTATGCTCGTGGGCCTATGGGCGCTTCAGAACAATCTCGGAGGATCCGATGGCTCTGCGCATCCTGCTCGTCGAGGACGACGTCCCCGTGGCCCGCATCGCAGTCCGCCTGCTGGGGCGGCTCGGACACGCCGCACACGCACTGCGTGTGCGGCGCTGACGCGCTGGCCGCCCTCGACGGCTCACCCTGGCAGCTGGTCATGATGGACGCGGATCTGCCTGACACCACGGGCGACCGGCTGCTGGCGGCGATCCTCGAGCGGCGGCCCGCGCAGCGGGTGGTGGTCGCGAGCGGCCACGGCGCGCGCGCGATCCTCGACGCCGCGCTCGTCGCGCGCGTGACGTCCTTTCTGCCCAAGCCCTATGGACTCGACGAGCTGCGCGCTTGCTTGGTGGCGGTCGAAGCAGGGTGAGTAGGCCCGATGCTGATGGCATCAGGCGACTCTCTCGGGACCCCGCCTCGCAGGTGCCGCGGATCCGGCGGGGCCGGTTCGCTGGCCCCCTCGGGTGGCGTCGGGCCGACCGCGGCGGATAGCAATCCGCGTACCATTCGGGAAACCCGCGCCCCGTGCGGGTCCGCGCCATGGCGCGCTAGATGTAGGGTTCTGCCTGGTTTCCGCCCCATAGATGTTGTGGTCCAAGGCGCGTTTTTTTTCCTTGCCGCTGCCCCGGTGAGCCGCTAGACCTACCCCCGTCGCGACCACCGACGTCGGGCGGAGGGGCCCGTTTCGGTGCGACCATCGCGGCCTCGCACACGTCTCACGAGCATGCCGTCGGTCCCAGGGCCGGCCAATCACGGAAGTCTGTTCTATGCGTATCAAGAGGCGCTTCACCCGCGGCCTGTCCTCGCCCTACGAGGGCATCGAGTTTGCCGACCGTCGGTCCGAGATTCGTAACCCCGATGGTTCGACGGTCTTCCTCAACGAGCGGGTCGTGGTCCCGGCCGCGTGGAGTCAGGTGGCCAGCGACATCCTGGCTCAGAAGTACTTCCGCAAGGCGGGCGTGCCGGCCCGGCTGCGTCGCGTGCCCGAGCAGGGCGTGCCCGAGTGGCTGTGGCGCAGCGAGCCCGATCACCAGGCCCTCGAAGACCTGCCGCCCGCCGCCCGCACGACGGGCGAGCACGACGCGCGGCAGGTGTTCGACCGCCTGGCCGGCTGCTGGAGCTACTGGGGCTGGAAGCACGGCTACTTCCACGAAGAGGAGAGCGCGCGCGGCTTCTACGACGAGATGCGCGCCATGCTGGCCCTGCAGATGGCGGCCCCCAACAGCCCGCAGTGGTTCAACACCGGGCTGCACTGGGCCTACGGCATCGCCGGCCCCGCCCAGGGCCACATGCACTGCGATCACGAGACGGGCGAGGTGCAGGTCAGCACCAGCGCCTACGAGCGCCCGCAGCCGCACGCCTGCTTCATTCAGTCGGTCTCGGACGACCTCGTCAACGAGGGCGGCATCATGGACCTCTGGGTCCGCGAGGCCCGCCTGTTCAAGTACGGGAGCGGAACCGGCAGCAACTTCAGCCGGCTGCGCGGCGAGAACGAGCCCCTCGCGGGCGGGGGCCGATCGAGCGGCCTGATGAGCTTCCTGCGCATCGGCGATCGGGCGGCGGGGGCGATCAAGAGCGGCGGCACCACGCGGCGCGCGGCCAAGATGGTCACGCTCGACGTCGATCACCCGGACATCGAGAAGTACGTCAACTGGAAGGTCGTCGAGGAGCAGAAGGTCGCGGCCCTCGTGGCCGGCTCCAAGCAGATCAAGCGGCACCTCGGGCGCATCATGGAGGCCGCCCACGTCGAGGTGGTGGGTGACCGCTTCGATCCCAAGGACAACAAGGCCCTGCGCAAGGCCATCGCCGGCGCGCGCAAGGCCGACATCCCCTCGGCCTACGTGCACCGGGTCATCCAGTTCGCCCGGCAGGGCTACACCGAGATCGACTTCCCCGAGTACGACGTCGACTGGCAGTCCGACGCCTACCAGACGGTCAGCGGCCAGAACTCGAACAACTCGGTGCGCCTCACCGACGCCTACATGAAGGCCGTCGTCGACGATCGGGAGTGGTACCTGCTGCGCCGCACCGACGGCAAGCCGGCGGGCACGCTGCGGGCGCGAGAGCTGTACGACCAGATCGCCTACGCCGCCTGGGCCTGCGCCGATCCCGGCGTGCAGTTCGACACCACGATCAACGATTGGCACACCTGCCCGAACAGCGGGCGCATCAACGCCAGCAACCCGTGCTCGGAGTACATGTTCCTCGACGACACGGCCTGCAACCTGGCGTCGGCCAACCTGATGAAGTTCATGGCCGACGATCACACGCGCTTCGACGTGGACGCCTTCACGCACGCGTGCCGGCTGTGGACCATCGTGCTCGAGATCTCGGTGGTGATGGCGCAGTTCCCGAGCCGCGAGATCGCGCAGCGCAGCTGGCAGTTCCGCACGCTGGGCCTCGGCTTCGCCAACCTGGGCACGGTGCTGATGGTCTTGAGCATCCCCTACGACTCGCCCGAGGCGTCCAACTTCGCGGGCGCGGTCAGCGCGATCATGACCGGCACCGCCTACGCCACGAGCGCCGAAATGGCGAGTGAGCTCGGGGCCTTCTCGGGCTACGCCGAGAACGCCGAGCCCATGTTGCGGGTCATCCGCAACCACCGTCGGGCCGCCTTCGGCGTGTCCTCGTCCGAGTACGAGGCCCTGCACACGTTGCCGATCAGCCTCGATGCCGAGCGCTGCCCCGAGTACCTCAGCAAGGCAGCGCGGGCGGCCTGGGATCGCGCCCTCGAGTTGGGCGAACAGCACGGCTACCGGAACGCGCAGTCGACGGTCATCGCGCCCACCGGCACGATCGGCCTCGTGATGGACTGCGACACCACCGGGGTGGAGCCGGACTTCGCGCTGGTCAAGTTCAAGAAGCTCGCCGGCGGCGGCTACTTCAAGATCATCAACCAGTCCGTGCCGCTGGCGCTGCGCAAGCTCGGCTACGCCGACAGTCAGATCACCGAGATGGTGAACTACTGCAAGGGCACCGGCTCACTGGCGCACTGCCCGCACCTGTCGCCGGACCGCCTCAAGGAGCACGGCTTCGACGCCAAGGGCATCGAGAAGGTCGAAGCGCTGCTGCCGGGCGCCTTCGAGCTGTCGATGGTGTTCAACCGCTACACCTTCGGCGACGACTACCTCGTCGATCGCCTGGGCATCCCGGCGGCCATCCTGGACAAGCTCGACTTCGACCTGCTGAGCGCGCTGGGCCTGACCCGCAAGGAGATCAGCGAGGCCAACGATCACGTCTGCGGCACGATGACGCTCGAGGGGGCGCCCCACCTCAAGGATCAGCACCTGCCCGTCTTCGACTGCGCCAACAAGTGCGGCAAGCGGGGCCAGCGCTACATCCCGTACCGCGCGCACATCGACATGATGGCGGCGGTCCAGCCCTTCATCAGCGGCGCCATCAGCAAGACGATCAACATGCCGTCGCACGCCACCGTGGCCGACGTGCGCGAGGCCTTCCTGCAGAGCTGGCGCAAGGGCATCAAGGCCAACGCGCTGTACCGCGATGGCAGCAAGCTCAGCCAGCCGCTGTCGTCGGCGCTCTACGACTTCGACGACGACGACGACGACGCCATCGACGCGGCGACCCAGCTCGATCTGCCGGTGGCGGTCGATCGGCCCAGCGAGGCGGCCATGCAGATCGCCGAGCGGGTGGTGGTGCGCTATCTGGCCCGCCGCCACCGACTGCCCCAGCGCCGCCGCGGCTACACGCAGAAGGCGATGGTCGGCGGCCACAAGGTCTACCTGCGGACGGGCGAGTACCAGGATGGCACCCTGGGCGAGGTCTTCATCGACATGCACAAGGAGGGCGCCGCCTTCCGCAGCCTGATGAACTCCTTCGCCATCGCGGTGTCCTTGGGCCTGCAGTATGGCGTGCCGCTCGAGGAGTTCGTCGAGGCCTTCGTCTTCACGCGGTTCGAGCCCAACGGCATGGTCATGGGCAACGACCGCATCAAGATGGCCACGTCGATCATCGACTACATCTTCCGCGAGCTGG
>CALBMW010000516.1 GCA_937896275.1 uncultured Myxococcales bacterium | reverse complement strand
CACGGTCGATCCGGTGGGCGCCGCCTGCGACTTCTCCGAGCTGCCCAACAAACACATCACCCGCGGCCAGGCCTACACCGGGGCGCCCTGGCGGCTCGGCCTGCACGAGCACCAGCCTCTGTTCGCCTCGACCCAGGCGCCGATCATCGGCTTCCGGTGCGGCCGCACGCTGGACCCCGGCGGCTGGTGTGACCCCGAGACACCCGAAGTCGCGAACACGTGCAGACCCGGCTTCGACTTTCGGACCGGCAACCTGGGCCGGCTGCCGCCGCGCGTCTGCGTGGGCCCCGACTTCGCGTCGGTCACGCCGGGCGAGCTCGACGGGTGCCCCGGCCTCGACGGGCGCGCCGGCGCCGGCGACTGCTCGGGGGGCTTCGGCGACTTCTGCGCCGACGACGAGGTGGCCGGCTGCGGCAGCTTCGTGCTCAGCCGCCTCGAGCTGCCGCCGGCCGTCATCTCGGACGTCGAGGCCGCGGCCCTGCTGAACACGGTGTTCCTCTCGACGCTGGCTCCGCAGGGCGGCTCGACGCTCTTCGTGATCAGCGTGCCCGAGGAGTTCTCCAACATCGACCGGGAGTGGCCCGCCGCCTTTGGCAGCGTGACCATCAACGCGGACGGCAACCTGGCCTGGTTGGGCACCCGCGACGCCGGCATCTGCTCGCAGAGCGAGGTGCTGCGCTTCCGGATGCGGACGGTGCAGGGCAGCGCGCAGATTCGGCCCGTGTGCCGCGCCACCGGGCTCGCGCGGCTGTGGTTCCGCGCCACCCCGGTCAGCCTGCGCGTCAGCACGCTGGGCATCCGAGCGACGCACCTGCAGGCGGGCGGGCTCTTGAGCGGCACCCTCGTGATGGTGCTCAACCTGGGCGATCTGGCCGAGTCCACGTTGGGCGACACGAGCAACCTGCCCGGGGTGACGGGCGAGGTTCGGCAAGTGCTCGAGTCGGCGGGCCTGCGCGCCACCAACCTGTGCAACCTCGAGATCCCCTTCCTGGGCGCCGAGTGCTTCGGCGAGCCGCTGGTCTTCGGCGACGCCTGCGACGCCCAGAACCGCTGCCTGGATCCGGACCGCTGCATGGGCTTCATGCTGCCCTTCCAGTTCGAGGCGCTACGCGCCGCCCGCGCCGGCGTCGTCGGCCTGAGCGCCTGCGAGCCATGATCTCGCCGGTGTGAGCCGAGCCGTCGCGGCGATCAGCGCGCGGCTGCCCCGAGCCGGAGACACGGGGGGGGTGCAGGGAGCGGCGGGGCGCCGAGGAGGGTGGCGGCGCCAACCCTGACTCCGAGTGATCCCGCGAGCTTGCCTCTCCATGCCGGCACGGGCACTCTGCGCCCATGCTCATCTGCCCCATGTGCGGCAGGAACTTCCCGCCCGACGCCGGCGAGCGCTGCCCCGACGACGGCTAC
Source organism: uncultured Myxococcales bacterium (assembly GCA_937896275.1). GTDB lineage: Bacteria > Myxococcota_A > Bradymonadia > UBA7976 > UBA1532 > JACKDN01. The sequence goes on along the minus strand of CALBMW010000516.1, from coordinate 2,672 downwards.
CCCCTCTATGCGCTGGGGACCGACGACGGCAAGAAGCCGCTCGGCCCCGGTGACGTGGTGGCGGGCAAGTACCGACTGATCGTCGAGATGCCACGGCGCGGCGGCGCGGGGCGCACCTGGAAGGCCCTCCAGATCAACCTCGAACGCGAGGTCGAGCTTCGCCTTCTGCCGCAGAACAGCATCACCCGACCCCAGGACCACGCGCGCTTCGGCCGCGAGGTGGCCACTTGGGGGCGCCTGCGCAACGATCACCTGGTCCGCCTGTTCGACTCGGGCTTCACCGACGACAACGCGCCCTATATGGCCCTGGAGTATGTCGAGGGGGGCCACCTCGCGGCGCGCCTCGAGAGCGACGGTCCGATGCCGCTCGACCGCGTGCGCGTCGTGGCCGAGCACGCCCTGCTCGCGCTCGAGGCGGCTCACGAGGCCAGCGTGCTGCACCGCGACATCAGCCCCGCCGCGCTGGTCATGGGCCGGCGCGCCGACGGGACGCCCTACGTCCGGCTCACCGGCTTCGGGCTGGCCAAGCACATGGGGGACGACGAGGACGATCCGACGGCGATCACGATGACCGGCCAGGTGATCGGCAACCCGGCCTACATGGCGCCCGAGCAGATCATGCTGGGGATCCTCGAGCCGCGCACCGATCTCTACGCCTTGGGCGTGACGCTCTACGAGCTGGCGGCGGGCCGAAAGCCGCACCCCGGCACCTCGCTGTCCGAGATGCTCAAGGCCTACGTCACCGGCACACCCGATCCGCTCCGTCAGCACCGCCCCGACGTCGATCCGGCCTTGGAGGGCTTCATCGCCCGGCTCATGGCGCGCGACCCCGGTGACCGCTTCGCCTCCGCGTCCGAGGCCCTGCGCGCGCTGGCGACGGCGAACATGCCCGCGCCTGCAGGGGCGCCTCGCGCGGCGCCGACGAGCCCGGCGGCCGAGTCGCGCCTGATGTTGTGGGCAGGGGTGCTGCTGGCGGTGGCCCTCGGCGCGGGGGCCGCGGCGTGGCTGCTCCGGTGAGGGGCCCGGGCCACCCGCCCTGCCAGGGCCACCCGCTCAGTCCGGCCAGAGCCACCACGTGAGGCCGCCGATGACCGCCGCGCTGCCCGAGAGGAAGAGCACGTCGGCCGTCACCTGCTGGCTCTCCATGTCCGACACGAAGCCGTCGTAGCGCCCCTTGTCGCGGGGGTCGTTGCTCGTGCGCGCCAGGTCGTCGGCGTCCTGCCGCGAGCCGAGGGCCTCGACGCCGAACAGCGCGCCCGCGCCGATGGCCGCCGCGCCGACCCCCATCATCGCCCAGGCTGGCCACCGGGGACGCGCCGCGGCGCCGGGTCCGCCGTCGAGCGGCACCAAGGTCACGGTGCGCTCGACCTGCCGCCCATCGATGACCTCGACCTCGCTGCGATGGGGCGCGTAGGTGGCCAGCGCCACCTCGAGGCTGTAGCGCCTCGCGGCCAGCTGAAAGCTCTGCACGGGCGTCTTGCCCACCAACTCGCCGTCGAGCGTGACCGTGGCCCCCGCCGGTACGCTGGTCACCGACAGCAGGCCCCCGACCTTCGCCAGGCGCAGCACCTCGCTCATCGGATAGGTCGCGCCATGCTCCGCGTTGAGCACCCGGCTCAGGGGCTCGTAGCCCTCGAGCTCGAGGTCGAGTTGCCGCCGCCCGGGCTCCACGCCGCCGCGCCAGGGCGTCTTGCCCACCAACCGCCCGTCGATGCGCACCGTGGCCCCCGTGGGCGTGGACTTCAGCTCGAGGATGGGCCGCGCGAGGCTCGCCGTGACCCGGTCGACGCATTGCTGCGCGGCCTGCCGGGTCGAGCTGGGCACGCCCGGGGCGTTCAGCGCGATCTTGCAGTGCACCATCGCCTGATCGGGCTGGCCGAGCGCCTCGTAGCAGCGCCCGATGTTCACGTCGAGGTTGGGGTGAGGCACCAGGCGGTTGGCCTCGCGAAAGAAGCCCAAGGCCTGCTCGTACTTCTCGGTCCGGAAGGCGTCGGCGCCCTGTCGACTGAGCTCGCGCGCCTGCTTCACCTCGTCGGGAGAGGCCGCGAGCGCGGCCGCCGGCAGCGCCGCGACCAGCCACAGCAGGCACCAGAGGGCTCGTCGCATCATCGAAAGGCCTCGGATCGACCGACCCGGCCTGTTTAGCACGAAAGCGTCCCGCGGCGCGCGGTCGCCAACAGACCTGCGTTCGGGTTCCTGGGTCGGCGGGGGTTCCCGGTCAGGGGACCAGCTCGAAGAGCGGCTCGAGGCGCGCGCGCGCGGTGCTGTCGGCCGTCAGATCGGCCTTCAACTGGGCCTTGGCGTAGCCCTCGCGCCGCAGCTCCAGCACCAGGGCGCGACCGCTCTGGGGTCGGCGCAGCGTCAGCGGGGTGCGGCCGAGGCGGCGGCCCCCCTCGAGCACCTGCGCGCCGGCCGGATCCGAGATGATGCGCACGTTCACGTAGCGGGTGACGTGCACGGGGCGCCGGGGGGCCGCGTCGGGCGCGGGCGACGTGGCGTCCGCGGGCGGTGGCGCGGCGTCTGCGGGGCCTGGCGCCGTATCGGGTGGCGGGCCTGCGTCCCTCGGCGCAGGGGTCGCGTCCTGCCGCACGGCGGCCACCGGCGTCCCATGATCCAGCGCGCTTGGCCGGTCAGGCCCGTCCGGCGGCCTCAGCCAAAGGACCGCGGCCGCC
>CALBMW010000515.1 GCA_937896275.1 uncultured Myxococcales bacterium | reverse complement strand
TGCAATACCGCCGGCAGATGCCCGACGCGGGCGACGCGTCCGACCTTGTCCTCGTGCAGTTGAGCGGCGCCGTCGGCCCGCACAGCCACGACAAGTACTGAAAGGAGCACGCCATGCACCGAACACTGCCGCGCATCGGACCGCCCCTGATCGCCCTGGCGCTGAGCGTCGGCGCGCCTGCGCTGGCCCTGGCAAGGGTCAAGGTGGTCACCACGATCGGCGAGTACGCCTGGGCCGCCCGGGCGATCGGCGGCGACGCCGTCGAGGTGGAGTCCCTCTGCCCGCCCGACCAGGACGCGCACTTCCTGGCGCCGCGCCCCTCCTTCGCGATCGCGGTGGCCGACGCCGATCTCTTCGTAGACACCGGCCTCGATCTGGAGTTGTGGGCGCCGGTGCTGCTCCAGAAGGCAGGCAACGCGCGGGTGATGCCGGGCCAGCCAGGCTACGTGAGCGCGTCCGCGGGTGTCTCACTGGTCGGCGCGCTGTCCTCGGCCGATCGGAGCCAAGGGGACGTGCACGTCTTCGGCAACCCGCACATCGCGACGTCGCCGCTCAACATGCGCGTCGTCGTCGAGAACATCGCGCGAGGCCTCGAGCGCGTGGATCCGGCCCACGCCGAGGTCTGGCGAAAGGGAGCGGCCGCCACGGTGCGCGACCTCGACGTCCGCACCTTCGGCGCCCCGCTGGTCGACGCGCTGGGGGGCAACACGCTGGCCAGGCTGGCGCTCAAGGGCAAGCTCGACGCGTTCCTGGCGACGCAGCAGTATCAGGGCAAGCCGCTTGCGGATCGGCTCGGCGGGTGGCTCGGCAAGATGCGCCCGTACCGCGGCCGGCCGATCATCGCCTACCACGACAACTGGCCTTACCTGTCGAATTTACTTGGGATTCCGGTAGCGGACACTATCGAGACGAAGCCCGGGGTGCCGCCCACGCCCGCTCATGTGGCCGAGGTGCTGGAGCGGGCCGAGCGCGATCACATCCGGGTGATCCTGGCCGCGAGCTATTACCCCAAGCAGCGCGTCGAGGAGGTCGCAAAGCGCGCTGGGGCCACCGCCCTGGTGGTGCCCTTCCACCCGGGTGGGGGGAGCACGCGCACCTACCCCGAGCTGGTCGACGTCTGGATCGACGGCCTCGCCGCGGCGCTCGCCGGCTCTGAGGGGGCTCCGACACCATGACCCTCTGGTCGTTGCTGGGCGCGCCCTTCGCCGAGACCTTGCTGCTGGTCGGCATTCACACCTACCTCGGGCTGCACGTGCTGCGGCGCGGGATCATCTTCGTCGACCTCGCCCTGGCTCAGGTGGCCGCCCTGGGTGGGCTGGTGGCCTTCCTGGTGGGGCTCGAGCCGGGGACCACCGCGGCGGCCCTGTTCTCGTTGGTCTTCGCGCTCTTGGGCGCCGCCCTGCTGGCGCAGCTCAGGCCGCGCGAGGGCAGCCCGGTTCCGCAGGAGGCGCTCATCGGGTTGGTGTATGCGCTGGCGTCCGCCCTGGCGCTGCTGCTGATGTCGCGCGCGCCCGAGGGGGCCGATCAACTGCAGGAGACGTTGACTGGGGCGCTCCTTTGGGTGCGCTGGGAGACGGTGGGCCACGCGGCGCTGACGTACGGGATCATCGCCGGGCTGCACTTCGCGGTGCGCAAGCCCCTGCTGCGGGTGTCGACGAACCACCGCGAGGCGGCGGCCGCCGGGCTTCGGGTGGGCTGGTGGGACTTCTTCTTCTACGGCACCTTCGCGGTGGTCGTGACGCACTCGGTGGCGACCGCCGGGGTTCTGCTGGTCTTCGTCTTCCTGGTGGCGCCGGCGGTGCTGGCGCTGCTCATGTTCCAGAGCTTCCGGGCGCAGCTGCTCTTCGGCTGGGGCGTGGGGGCGCTGGTGTGCGTCGGCGGCTTGGCGTTGTCGTATGTGGGCGACTTGCCGACGGGGCCGACGGTGGTGGGCGTTTACGCCGCGGTCCTGGCGGTGACGGGGGTCGTGCGCTGGCTGCGGCCGGAGAGGGAGCGCCCCGGCCTGCCGCTCCGGCGTGGCGGGGGGCTGATCGGGACGGCGGCGGTGGCCGCGACGCTGCTCTACGCGATCGCCCGTGGTGGCGAGGCCGACGACGCGGACCACGTGCGTGCTGCGGCCGCGCCCGAGGTGGGCGCGACGGTCCCCGTCGCAGCGCCCCCGAGGGACG
>CALBMW010000514.1 GCA_937896275.1 uncultured Myxococcales bacterium | reverse complement strand
TATCTCGCCGAGGGCACGCACCGCGCCGCCCTGGGTCTCTTCGTCCAGGCCCTCGATCCCCTGCGGCGAGGCAAGCGCGTGCTCCTCGACGACCGCACCGACTACTTCATCGATCCGGCCACCGCGCCGCACTTCGGTCTGCTCGCCGACGGCCAGGGGCGCGTCCACGTCGCGTGGGCGGATTTCGAGGGACCGCGCTACACGATCATGCCAGACGACCGGGGCATCGGCGGCGCCCCGCTGCACTGGTGCCGCGACCAGGACGACCGCCTCACGGAGTGTTTCCCGTCCTGCCCCGACGCTGACTTCCGCCCGGGGGAGTGCCCAGCCACGCCCCAGTGCCTGGTCCTGGAGACCGGCTTGCTCGCGGACTGCCCGGCCGGCGCCTGCCCCGCTCCGCACACCGGCCTGCCCGGCGTCTGTCAGCCGCCGGTCCTCTGTGAGATCGACGAGGGCCTCTTCGAGCCCTGCCCGCCGGGGCTCTGCCCGGGCGAGGGTGTCGCCGCCCTCGAGCCCTGCGCGGACAACGGGGGCGCGCCCTACGTGCAAGACATCTATGTCTACGAGGGCGGTCGTGGCGCGCGTGGGCTGAAGCTGGTCGCGGGCTCGGTGGCGCCCCGACTCGTGATCATGTTCGACCAGCAGATCCGCGTGCTCGACCTCGAGGAGCCCGCGTTGCCGGCGGTGGCGGATGTCGTGCTGCCGGGGCAGTTCAACAGCCAGATGCTCGACGCGGAGAGCGGCCCCGACGGCGTGGTCTGGGTGGCGTGGTACAGCCAGGCCCTCGGTGCCTTCTACGGCCGCTTCGGTGAGCCCGGCGTGCAGCTCGAGGGCGACGTGACGAACCGACCGTGGCGCGTCGAGCTGCAACGCTCGGGAGATCGGCTCGACATGTTCCACTGGGCGCTGCGCGGGGGGCAGCTGCGGCTGTTCGCCCGACGCCTCACCGCGGCCCCTGCGGCCGCCACCGAGCTCGCGAGCCGCCCCGACGATGGGGACGATCGCGGCCTTGACCTGGCGCTGCGCGCCGCGGGCGACGCGTTGGTCGTCTACAGCTGGGACGGCGTGCTGACGCGCGGAGAGATCGCCGTCGAGGCGCCGCTCTCCGACGATCTGGCCCGCCGCGACGGGACGCCTACCCTCGGCGGCCCGGCCGACGTCGACGGTGATGGCGTCGCCGACGGTCGCGACAACTGCCCCGACGTGCAGAACCAGGGTCAGGCCGACACCGACGGCGACGGCCTGGGGGACGCGTGCGCGGGCTGTCGCGTGGACTGCGGCGCGCTGCCCGCTCTCGAGATGCAGGACTTCGGCGACGCCTACAGCGTGCAGGTCGACTTCGACGGCGCCGGGGACGCCCTGCTGGCCAGCTGCGGGCCGGTCGAGATCGCGCACGACCGCCTCGTGCGCTTCACCGCGCCCGAGGCGGGGCTCTGGACCCTCCAGGCGGTCGGGAGTGACTTCGCGGGTTATCAGCGCAGCGGCCACACGACGCTCGCCTTGCTCGACGACTGCAACCCGGTCACGGCCCGCGAGTTGGCCTGCGATCACGCCCAGGACGAGCTGGCGCGCGTCACGCGTGAGATGGCGGCCGGGCAGACCGTCTACGTGGCGCTCGACGGCTTCGTGCCCGCGCTGGATCCGAGCGGCCGCCGACGGACCGTGAGCACCATCGTGGCCATCCGCGCCGAGGGCTGCAGCGCGGCCCCCGACCTCCTGCAAGACGGCGTCGCCTCTGGCCGCGGCGCCCGCATGGAGATCGAGGTCAGCGCTGACGGTCCACCGGTCCCCGGCCTCTTCTGCCTGGAGTTCCTCGCAGAGGCCCTCCAGGGTCGACTGGTCACGATGAGGCTGCCGGTGGGTGGCCGCTGGCGGGTGGAGGCCACGCCCGATCGCCCCGAGGACGACCTCAGCTTCGGCGCGGGCCTCTTTCGGGGCTGCGCCCTCGACACGCCCATCGGCCCGCAGCAGTGCTCGCGCACCCTCGACGAGGTCTTCGACGCCGAGCCGGGCGACGAGATCGTGATCGCCCTGCCCACGACTGGCCCCACCGTGCGCTGGACCCTCGTCGCCGAATGGATCGGGTGGGCCGAAGCCGACTGCGAGGCCCTGCGCCCGCTCAACGCGCTGGCTCAGCGCGAGGGCGACGCCTACGTCGTGCAAGAGACGCTCGACGCGCCAGCGGCGCTCTCGATCGCCTGCGTCGAGGGTGGCGCCGAGACCGAGGCGGTGCTCCCCTTCGTGGCGCCGACGGCCGGGCTGTGGCGGTTCTCGGTCGACGGGGCGACCGCGCTGACGCTGCGTGACAGCTGCGCGGCCGGCGGCGCCCAGTTGGCGTGCAGCGCGGGCTGCGGGCCCGAAGAGTTGCGCGCGGCCTGCTCGGGGGGCGGCCCCGCTTTCGACGCCGAGTTGCTCGCCGACGAGCGGATCTACATCGGCGTGCACGGCGTCCCGGGCGACTTCACGCTGCGCGCCGAGCCCGTGACGGCCGACGCGGTGTGCGCGGGGGCGACACCGCTCGAGGACATCGCGCAGCGCGACGGCGACCGGTGGCTCTGGCAGACGCCGGGCGGGTTCGAGCTGGCCGAGCGGGCGTTCTGCGAGCCGGAGCGGAACCTGGTGCTGCGCTTCACGGCCCCCACCGACGGAGAGTACTTCGGCTCGCACGGCGTGGGGGTCCGGGCGGAGTGCCCGCTCACCCGGCGCACCTGCGGCGACGCCAGCGCCTCGGCCCGCGCCGGCGACACGCTGTTCGTGGACGTCGTCCCGCGACAGGGCAGCTACTACGGCCTCGAGCGCCTCGACTGCAGCGCGCCCCTCACGCCCGACGGCGACGCGTGGGCGGCGACGTCGAGCACGGCGACGGGCTCGATCGCCTTTCAGCGCGACGCGCTCCTCGACGGAACGCCCGATCGCGTTTTCAGCTTCACCGCGCCGAACGCCGGGATCTGGGGCTTCGAGGTCGAGGCCGACTTCGAGGTCGACCTGTACGCGCTCGACGCTTGTGACCCCGCGCGGCCTGGGGCTCAGCTGCTGGGCCCGACATCGCGCCGCGCGCTCGCGGAGGGCGACACGATCATCCTGCTGGTCAGCCCCGCGATCGGCGCCGGGGCCGGCGGAGACTTCACGCTGCGCGCGTCCCCGGTCGAGGCCGCCGCGGGCTGCAACGTCGTGGGGGACTTCTTTGCCGTCGTGCAGTTCGACGCGCAGCAGCGCGTCTTCGTGGCCGACCGCCTCGACCCGCTGCTGGGCGCGCCGCCCCAGCCCACGTGCAGCGACGCGGGCGGGGGTCAGATCACCTGGCGGCTCGCTGCGCCCCCGGATCTGCCCTTCGAGCGCTGGCGGCTCACACTCGAGGCGCCCTTCGAGGCCGATCTCGACGTCCGCGACGCCTGCGAGGCACCGCTGGGGCCCGGTCAGTGCGTGAGCAACGGCGGCGGCGCGGCCTTCGTCGACGTCGACTTCAGTCAGACGCCCAACCTGTTGCTGAGCGTCACGTCGCTGATGCCTGTGTCGGAGGCCTTCGTCGTCTTCCTCGAGCCGCTGCCCTGAGAGAGAGGATCGAGCGCAGGGCGCGTCCCACGTCGTGGACGGCCCGACGGTCGCCGGGACGTGCCTGCCCCCACGATCGCGGGGCTCGCCAATGCTATCCTGCGCGCGCCCAGTCGACGGCGGAGGAGGAAGCATGGCCGAGCGATTTCGAAGTCTGCGCATCGCGATCCTGGCAGCGCTGAGCTTCGGCTGCACCAAGGACGCGATGACCGACCCCGATCCGGATCCCGGCGTGGGCGGGACCGGCGGCGCGCCGGACGCAGGGCCCGACGGGGGCGGCCCAGACGGCGGAGACATCCTGCCGTCCTGCCCCCGAAACACCCAGGTCGTCGATGGCGAGGGCCGCCCGAGCGGCGTGGTCCGGTGCCTGGACGGGTCGCTCGAGCGCGAGGCGCTGGTCGAGTGCGCGCCCATCGTCGCGGGCACCGCCTGCGCCGACGCGCCCGCCGTGGAGCGCGGCGGCTGCGCGCAGGACGAGGACTGCACCGACCGACCTCACGGGCGCTGCGTCACCGGTGGTTTCGACGTCGAGAGCTGCAATTGCGCCTATGGCTGCGTCTCCGACGCCGACTGCGACGAGGGTCGCAGCTGCCTCTGCGCTGGCGTCGTGGGCGAGAGCCGCTGCGTGGCGGCTGGCTGTCACACGAACGACGACTGCGCGACCGGATCCTGTGGCGTCCAGATGGTCGACTCGGGCTGTGGGATCGACGTGAGCCTGTCGTGCCGCACCGAGGGCGACACCTGCCGCAGCAACGAGGCCTGCGAGGACGACTACTCGGCGTGCGTCGCCTACGAAGGGGCGTGGCACTGCGAGTCGCAGGGCGTCTGCGGCCGTCCACTGCACATCGACGAGCAGCCGCGCACCGCGCCCGCGGTGGAACGCGGCGATTGGGGCGCCCCGCTACAGGTCGGGGTGCTCACCGACGCCGAGCGGGCCGAGCGGGCTGCGTTCTGGGCCGACATCGGCGCCTTGGAGCACGCCTCGGTGGCCGGCTTCGCGCGCTTCACGTTGCAGTTGATGGCCCTTGGCGCCCCGCCCGCGCTGCTGGCCGGTGCGCAGCGCGCCGGGGCCGACGAGGTGGAGCACGCGCGGCTGGCGTACGGGCTGGCGAGCGCCTACGCCGGGCGGCCGATCGGCCCGGGGAAGATGAAGCTCGACGACCTGCGCATCGAGGCGGACCGGGCGACGGTGATGCGCGATCTGGTCCGTGAGGCGTGCGTGGGCGAGACGCTCGGCGCGGCCGAGGCGGCGGCGGCGGCGGCGGGCGAGTCCGAGCCGGCGGTGCGGGCGATCTGGCGGCGGATCGCCGAGGACGAGCAGCGCCACGCCGTGCTCGGCTGGCAGACCCTGGCGTGGCTGCTGGACGGCGCCGACGAGCACGTGCGCGGCGCCGCGCGCGACGCCTTCGCGGACTCGCTGGCGACCTTCGGCGCGGACCCGCGCCACGCCGAAGCCATCGCGACGGTGGTGCGCCCGGCGATGGCCGCGACCGGGATGCGGTGCGCGTCTTGACGGCGCCCGGCCGAAGCTCGACCCGTTCGACTGCCGGCGCGGGCCATGTCCGGTCGAGGCATGGACCGTCTACGGCTTCCGCCCGGTGAACACCACGTGCCGCGGGCCCCGGGTGCCATGGGCCGAGGGGCGGTGCAGCTCGACCGTCAGGCCGGCGCGGCGCAGGCGGGCCCGGTAGGCCTCGTCGTCGTTGGCGGACCAGACCGCCAGCACGCCGCCCGGCGCCAGCGCCCGCACACACGCCACCACGCCCGCGTTGGTGTAGAGGGCGCAGTTGGCCGCCTGCGTCATCGCGCGCGGGCCGTTGTCGACGTCCAGCAATACGGCGTCGAGGCCCTGGGTCGCGCGCAGCACGGCCAGCACGTCGCCGGTGTGCACCCGCACCCGCGGATCGTCCAGGGGGTGCCCGGCCAGCGGGCCCAGCGGTCCGCGGTTCCAGGTGACGACCGCCGAGACCAACTCGGCCACGTCCACCTGCGCGTCCACGGGCAGCACGTCGAGCGCGGCGCGCAGCGTGTAGCCGAGCCCCAACCCCCCGATCAGCGCCCGCGCGCCCGGCGGCGCCCCCGCGCAGGCGAGCCGCGCGAGCACCTCCTCGGACCCATGTTGCTGGCTGGACATGAGCGTCCGCCCCTCGGCGCGGATGAGCCAGCTGTCGCCCCGTCGCAGGAGCACCAGCTCCTCGCCGCCCGGCGCGTAGGTCCGATCCTCGATCTGCCACTTGAGCATCCGGCTCCTTCGCCAAGCCCGCACCATGCTGCTCCGGTCGGCGCACGGGGGCCACCCCAGCGCGCTCCGCACGATTTTTGGTCGTCACGGTCAACGGGGTTATCGTGCGTGGCGAATGGCCCGACCCCTCGACCACGAGATCGCGCGCGAAGGCGTCGGCGTCACGCTCCGGCTGCGCGGGGAGCTGCGTCGTGACGTCGTCAACGAGCTGAAGCGCGTCCTGGCGGCCGAGATGCCGCGCGCCGGCGCCACCCTCACGCTCGAGCTGTCGGGTGTCACCCAGATCGACTCGGCGGGCGTGGCGACGCTGGTCCAGGCTTGGCGCGCCGCCAAGAGCAAGGGCGGCAGCCTGGCGCTGGGGCCGATGAGCGACGCGGCCGAGCGCGCCCTGGCGATGTTCCGCGTGGGCGAGCCCCCCGGCGACGCGCCGCGGCCGCCCAACGTGCTCGAGGCCGCCGGCGCCTCGATGTTCGCGGGGCGCGACGCGGGCTGGGAGTTCCTCCAGCTCTGCGCCGACACCACCTTCGCCGTGGCCGCGGTCCTCGTGAAGCCGGCCAAGCTCCGCTGGCACCACTTCATCGAGCAGTGCATCGACATCGGCTCGCGCGCCCTGGGCATCGTCGGCCTCATCACCTTCCTGGTGGGCCTCACCGTGGCCTTCCAGTCCGCCTACCAGCTGCAGCAGTTCGGCGCGGCCATCTACGTGGCCAACCTGACGGGCGTCTCGATGGTGCGCGAGATGGGGCCGCTCATGTGCGCCATCCTGGTGGCGGGCCGATCGGGCTCGTCCATCGCCGCCGAGGTGGCCACGATGCAGGTCTCCGAAGAGATCGATGGCCTGCGCGTGATGGGCCTCGATCCCATCGACTACCTTGCCGTGCCGCGCTTCCTGGCCATGACCCTCATGGTGCCGCTGCTCACCGCGCTGGCCGACCTGCTGGGCATGCTGGGTGGCTTCCTGGTGGGCATCTTCTACCTCGACATCGCCTGGAACGCCTTCCTCAACCAGATGATCTCGTCGATGGTGCCCTGGGACTTCGTCTCGGGGCTCGTCAAGAGCGTCGCCTTCGGCTGGGGCATCGCGCTCATCGGCCTGCACTACGGCTTCCGCGTCAGCGGTGGCGCCAGCGAGGTGGGGCGCACCACGACCGCCTCGGTGGTCGCCTCGATCTTCTACATCATCGTCGCGGACTGCCTGTTCAGCGTCCTCTTCTACGTGGTGCTGTGATGGCGGACGGACCGGCCCTCGAGGTGCGCGGCGTGGTCGCGGCCTACGGCGATCGCACCATCCTCAAGGGCGTCGATCTCACCGTCCAGAAGGGCGAGGTGCGGGTCATCCTGGGCGGCTCGGGCTGCGGCAAGTCGACGCTGCTGAAGTGCTGCATCGGCCTCAAGGAGCCGGCGGCGGGCACCGTCAAGCTGCTCGGCGACGACATGACCGTGATGGGCGCCAAGGAGCGCACCGCGCTGCTGACCCGCATCGGGGTGACCTTCCAGTACGGCGCCCTGCTCGGCTCGCTGCCCATCGGCGAGAACGTCGCGCTGCCGCTCCGCGAGCACACCGATCTGCCCAACGACGTGATCCGCGAGGTCGTCCGGCTGAAGCTGGCCGCCGTCGAGCTGAACCACGCCGAGTACCTGCTGCCGAGCGAGCTCTCGGGCGGCATGCGCAAGCGCGCGGCCCTGGCGCGGGCCATGGCCCTCGATCCCGAGCTGCTGTTCTGCGACGAGCCCTCCGCGGGCCTCGATCCCCTCACCAGCGCCGAACTCGACGACCTTCTCCTGCGGCTGCGCGACCGCTTCGGCATGGCCATCGTCGTCGTCACCCACGAGCTGCACAGCATCGAGCGCATCAGCGACCGCGCGATCATGTTGTCCCAGGGGCTGGTGATCGCGGACGGGCCCCTCGATGAGGTGCGCGCGATGGAACACCCTGAAATTAAAGCCTTTTTCGAGCGTCGAGCCGCGGGTGAGATGCGCGGCCCCCAGTCGGCCCTCGAAGCGATGCGGAGCGGAGCATGAGCGTAAGCCGCGCCCAGAAGATGCGCCTGGGGGTCTTCGTGATCTCCGGCCTCGTGGTGCTCGTCGGCGGCCTCACGGTGCTCGCCGGCATGAAGCTCGGCGAGACGCGCGAGACCTACACGATCCGCTACGTCGACGGCGGCGTCTCGTTGAGTGGCCTCGAGGTGGGCTCGCCGGTGAAGTACAGCGGCATCCGCGTGGGCCGTGTGGACGGCATCCGCATCGACCCCAAGGACGTGGGCGTCATCGTCGTGGAGATCAGCCTCAACGAGGGCACCCCGGTGGCCGACGACAGCCTGGCCAACCTGGGCTCGATGGGCATCACCGGCCTGAAATACATCGAGCTGAGCCGTGGCACCGCCAACGCGAAGCTGCGCAAGGCCGGCGGAGAGATCCCCGCCGGCAAGTCGGCGCTCGACGATCTGAGCAACCAGGCGGGCGCGATCGCCGAGAAGGTGAACCTGGCCATCGAGCGGCTCAACGCCTTCGTCGCGCCTGAGATGAAGGATCGCGTGGCGAGCGTGCTCGACCGCACAGACAAGGCGCTGGCCACCCTCGAGGCCACGATGAGCGAGAACCGCGACGCGCTCAAGACCGTGGCCACCAACCTGGCGGCCGCGTCGTCGAAGTTCGAGGCGCTCGCCGAGGGCCTCGCCGGCACCGCGGGCAGCGTCGACAAGATGGTCGCCGACGCGGCGCCGAAGGTCAGTCGCATGCTCGAGGACACGAGCGGCCTCATGAAGCGGCTGCGCGCGACGGCGGACAACGCCGACAAGCTGCTGGTCGAGACGACGACGGTGATGGGCCCCGAGGGTTTGCAGAAGACGATCGCGCAGCTGAACACGCTGCTCGATCGGAGCAACCTGCTGGTGCTCCAGAGCCGCGAGAACCTGACCGAGGGCCTGGCCTACCTGCGCCAGACCGCCGAGAACATGACCGAGTTCTCGCGGCGCGTGAAGGACGACCCTTCGCTCCTGCTCATCAGCGACGACAACGGGGTCGAGTGATGTTGCGCCTCATCCTGCTGCCGATCGCCGTCGCCACCCTGGTCTTGGCGTGTGGGCGCCCCTCGGAGCGCGCCTACTACAGCCTGCGGTACCCGGTGTCGGCCCAGCGCTTCGAGAAGCCCTTCCCGGTGACCATCCGCGTCAAGGAGGTGGACGTCCGCGAGAGCTACCGGCGCACCGAGTTGGTGTTCCGGCCGGACCAGCACGAGCTGCGCTATCGCAAGGGGCGGCGCTGGAGCGAGCCCCCCCAGAAGATGATCACCGCGCTGGTGTTGGACCACCTGCGCGCGAGCGGCGTCGTGGAGCGCGTGCTCGAGACGATCGGGCAGGCGCCGCCGGACTACACGCTGGTGACCGACGTGGCCGCCATCGAGCAGGCCGAGATCGGCGAGAAGCGCGCGGCCCGGCTGGCGATGACCTTCCGACTGGTGCGCTTCTCGGACGACGCGGTCGTTTGGAGCTACAGCTTCGACGAGATCCGTCCGGTGGGGGAAGGGCTGGTGCGGGCGACGGTCCGTGCGCTCAGCGAGATCCTGCAGGTTCAGATGGACAAGGCGGTCGAGTCCCTCGGCCGGCACTTCGCGGGTGACGACGGGCCCGCCCCGGTGGCGGCGGCGGCCACGCCCGCGGCGGACGGATCGGCCGAGCAGGTGGACGAGGTGGTGCGCCCCAGCGTGACCTCACCGCTCAACGACCTCGATCAGGTCCTGAAGGACGACACCGGCATCCCCATCGGATACGGCGCCGTGTTCGTGCCCACGTTGAGCGAGGGCAACCAGGAGCCGCGGGTGGCGCTGTTCCAGGACGGCAAGGCCAAGGTCGAAGGCACGATGGGCAAACGTATCGTGGCCGCGCCGGGGCAATACGAGGCGCGCTTCGGATCGGGCACCGTCGAGCAACAGATCGTGGTCCAGGTCGAGGTCCAGGAGGGCCGCACCACCATCGTGCCGCCCACCTGGTCGTCCTTGCAGGTCGACGTGGTGGACGAGCAGTTCGTGCCCTTCCGTGGCACCTACGAGCTGATCCGCATGGACGATCGCGAGGAGTTCGGACTGGGCTTCGGCGCCGACGAGCAGCAGGGCGAGGAGCTGCGCGTGTGGGTCCTGCAGCCGGGCCTCTACAAGCTGATCAAGTCCGGCGGAACCTACCGGGACCGCAGCAACTTCGCGACAGTCAGGCTGGAGCCGGGGGCCAAGACCGACTTCGTCCTGGTGCTGAGCACCGACGACGACAACCCGGACGACTTCCTGGGCGCCGGCGAGGTCGATCCAGCCGAGACGGCCGCCGCCAAGGCCCATGAGTGGCAGCCGCGGGGCGTTCTGGGCGGCTCGGTGAGCTTCATCCGGAGCAACACCGTGAGTCAGGCCGAGGGATGGCAGCTGGGGCTCGCGGTGTTCTTCGACGGTGCGCTGCGCTGGCTGCACGAGCGACACAACTGGACGACGCGGCTGGACATCGAGGAGGAGGAGCAGCGGCCCTCGGACGGCGATTTCGTCAACGTGAAGGACCGCTTCTTCCTGCACTCCATCTACACCTACGCGGTGGTGCCCTGGTTCGGGCCCTACGTGCGCACGACCTTCGAGAGCAAGCTGCTGCCGCGAGACCAGACCTTCGAGGATCCGACGACGGTCGACGAGCTCGACGAGGAGGGCAACGTGGTCGCCACCTACGTGGACGTCGACAAGGTGGACTTGGCCGGCCCCTTCGCGCCCATCAGCCTGAAGGAGAGCGGCGGCGGCAACTTCCACCTGCTGCGCCGGCGGGCCATCGAGCTCGATCTGCGGGTCGGCTTCGGGGTGAGCCACACGCTGGCCGATGGGGCGCTGACCTTCGAGGACAACGTGCTCAAGCCGATCGAGAGCAACCACAGCGCCGGACCCGAGGCGGCGGTGGTGGGCTTCGCGCGGC
>CALBMW010000513.1 GCA_937896275.1 uncultured Myxococcales bacterium | reverse complement strand
CGGCGCGGGCTGAGTCGCAGCGTCGGCCGCGTCGTTGACGCCCGCGCCGTCGTCGCACCCGAAAAGGCTCACCGCCAGCGTGACGAGCAGGGTTCGCATGCGGGCGAGTGTGAGCGCCAGTCCTCGCGCGGGCAAGGCGGCGTGTGGGCTCCACCACCGGCCGAGCCCGGCCGGGCCACGCGGGCCATGAGGCCAGCGTCAGGTGGAGGCGACTCGCCGACCGTGGCGCGGCGCGGTGATGCGCTTGTCGACGCTCACCCGCCCCGGACCATAGGCCGCGACCACGAGCAGGCCGCCCATGATCGCGATGTTCTTCAGGAAGGCCTGAACCTGCACCTGCATCTCGGGCCCGGTCAGCGTCCAGTAGCCGTGGAAGATCATCGTGACGGGCACCAGGTACGCGACCAGGACCCCCGCGACGAAGCGGGTGCGTAGCCCCAGCAGCAGCGCCAGGGCGCCGAGCACCTCGATGGCGATGGCGGCGACGAGGAAGACGGCCGTGTAGGACATGCCGTGGGCCGCCATGTACTCCTGGGTGCCCTGGAAGTCGGCGAGCTTGCTGAGCCCGGCCAACAGGAAGATCAACGCGATGAGAGAGCGGCCGATGAGCGCGGGGGCCCCCTCGTGGCGTTCGTCATACCGTTCCATGGAGCGCTCCTTTCAGGCTTCGGGCGCCGCGCGAGAGTCCGGGCGGCGCGCGCCACATCCGCTCGACTTGGACGCAGACCGGGACCCTGGGGTCGCGTCGAGGGCGGCTCCCTGCCCTACGAGCCGGCCGCGGACAGGCGCCCCCAAGCCGGTCGCGGTCGGGATGTTCACGGGGTGTGCGCGCAGCCCAAGGCGGCGCCCGGGCGACCGAGCGCCGCGCCCGGGTGGCCTCAGCGAGGCGTCAGCGCCGACCAGCGCTTGACGATGTCACCGACCGCCTTGCCGGCGTAGGCCTCGACCACGCCCACACCGTCGAGGCACGGCGCCACGGACGCCCCGGCCGACGCTGCCCCCGACGCCCTCGTCGACGCCGCCCCGCGGCGCTGCGTGCCGCGCCCGCCCGATCCCGCGGCGCCCGTCGCCCCCCTGCCCCCACCGGCCAGCGCCGCTCGCGGGGTCGACGCCCTCGAGCGCGCCGCCTTCGAGCGCCTGCGCGACGCAGCGCTGGCCGCTCCCGAGATCCACTTCGTCGCGACCTACGACCACGCCACCGATCGCTTCGAGGTCCGGGGTGGGCCGCCCGGCGCGCGCGCCGACTTCGCGTTTCGCCGCGTCGACGGCGCGGGCGGCAGCACGCTCGAGGTCGTCTCGGGCGATCCCGCGTCGGTCTTCCCCAGCGCGCGCCCCGACATCCACGGCGACCTGGCGGACGTCCTGGCCGCCCTCGAGCCGGGCTCGGCGCCCGATCTGTCCGCGCTGGGCTACCTGCCGGGTGACGCCCGCGTCGGCTACCTGCCCTACGCCGACCAGAGTTGGCCGCTGGCCGTCGAGCGCATCGCCACCCTCTTCGACGCCCCCGACGCCCCCGACGCGCTCGTCGGCGTGATGCCCTGGGCCGGCCCCGGCGGTGGAACCCACGGCGGCATGGGCCTGCTCCAGTCGCGCGCCACCTTCGTGCTCGGCGGGGCGGGCGCACGACGGGGCCTGGTGCTCGACGCGCCCGCCCGGCTGACCGACGTGGCGCCCACCGTGCTCGCCGCCCTCGGCGCGCCCACGACCGCCGGGGTCGGCCCCGACGGCGCCTACGACGACGGCCTCTACCTGACTCGCCAGGACGGCTGGCCTCGCTGGGACGCCCTGGACCCCGATCCCTGCGCGCGGGTCGATCACGTGGTCGTAATACTGTTCGACGGCCTGCTCGCGACCGAGCTGAACCACCAACTGCTCGACGACGACGCCGACGCCGATGTGCCGGCGATGCGGGCCCTCGCCCGCGGCGGCGTGGTGTTCCGCCACGGCGCGGTAGTCGGCTTCCCCTCACTGTCGGCGCCGGGTCACATGACCGCCGGCACCGGCCTGTGGCCCGGCCACCACGGCATCCTGGGCAACGCCTTCTACGGCCGCCCCGAGCGCGCCCCGTTCAGCCCGACGGCGCTGCTCGACGATCCGGTCGCCGCGCTGCAGGATCCCGACCTGGTGCTGGGGCTCTACGCCCGCGCGGTGACCCCCGAGACCGAGACCCTCGCCGCCGCGGCCCACCGCGCCCTCGGCCGCCCCGACGCCGACGGGCGGGGCGGAGCCTACGTGGCGGTGGTCAACGATCTGCCGCTGGGTGACGCGGACTTCACGACCCTCGACTTCTTCGCCGGCGCGCGCCCCAAGCGCTCCCTCGAGGACTACCGCGTCGCCGACAACCTGGCGCTGCTGCAGATCGACGCCCTGCTCCGCCACCGAGAGGATCGGGTGCCGACCATCCTCGAGGTGGCCTTCTACGCGACCGACAGCGCGGGCGAGTCGGACGGCCCCCACAGCGATCTGCTGCGCGCGGAGCTGGGCGTGATGGACGCTCACGTGGCCCGCGTGCAGGCGGCCTACGCCCGCCACGGCGTGCTCGACCGCACGCTGTTCGTGCTGGTGGCCGATCACGGGATGGAGTTGCAGGATCCGGGGCGCCCCGCAGACGTCGGCGGGGCGATCCGCGCGGCCGGTGTTTCAACCCGCTTCGTCGCGGACGGGCTGATCTACCTCGCGACCCTCGAGCTGACGGCCGAACGGGACGGCCCCGCGCTCACCGTCACGGTGCGCGACCACGACGACGCCTCGCCGGTGGCCCGCGCGACGGTGCGCTGCGCCGGGTGCGTCGAGGCCGAGGCGAGCACGGACGATGACGGGGTGGCGCGCTTCGCGGTGGTGGGGGGCGCGATCGAGCTCACGGCGGCCGCGGCCGGGTTCAACGCGCAGGTCGCGCGGCTGGAGTGAGTCGCGCCCCGACGCGCACGCCGCAATGCATCGCGTCGGCGCCGCAGCGCCAGCCCTTCTCAGGCTCGCATCCGGGTCAGCAGGCGATCGCACAGGTAGCGGGACACCGTGATGATCGGCGCCATCGTGTGGCTGGACGCGCTGCTCGGAAAGCCCGACGAGTCGAACACATACACGCCGCGAGTCCCGTAGACGCGCCCCTCGGGATCGGCGGCGCCGTGCTTCTCGCTCGCGGCGAAGCGGACCGCGCCCTGCTGGTGGGCGCTGACGAGCGGGGCGGCGGCGACGCGAAAGCGCAGGTCGCGAAAGCGCGTGACCTCGGCGTCGGTGCGCGCGCTCACCGGCGGCAGCGTCGGCACGAAGACCTCCTCGGCGCCCGCAGCGAGCCAGGCCCGGGCCGCGGCCTCGGCGGCGGCGCGGATCCGGCGCTGATGATCCTCGCGCTGCGTGTATCGGATGACCGGGCGCCCGTCGCGCGCCACCTCGACGCGACCCGACGGGCGGTCGGGCACCAGCAGCAGCGCCGCCGCCATGAAGGCGTAGCCGGTCATCGCCTCGAGCCCCGCGGCACCTTGGAAGGGCAGCAGCGTGCTCACGATGCCGGGGGTCCCCATGACGGGCTCGACCCTGAAGCCCCACAGGCCGTGCTCCGGGTCGTCCTCGCGCTCGAACTCCGTGATGGCATAGGACTGCGGGATGCCTCGGAAGGGATCGGTCCGCTCGGCGAACCGGGCGATGATCGGCATCTGCGGCTGCAACATCAGGTGCCGGCCGACGTGGTCGTTGCCGAGGCCCGAGCGCAGCAGCAGTTGGGCGCTGCCGATGGCATTGGCGGCCAGGATCACGGTCCGCGCGCGCAGGGTGAAGGTGTCGCGCTCGTGGTAGCCGCGCGCGTCGAGCGAGCGGAAGGTCACGGTCTTGAGCTCGCCCTCGGCGTCGTCGATGCGCACCGCACGCGCTCGGGTGAAGAAGCGCGCGCCCGCCTCGATGGCGCGCGGGATCGACACGAAGCGCGGGTTGCGCTTGGCGTCGATGGGGCAGCCGATCAGGCAGGTGCCCAGGCCGGCGCAGCCGACCCGGTTGTGCATCATCACCTCGCCGCGCCAGCCCAGCTTCTCGGTGCCCGCGCGCAGCAGGGCGTTGGGGCGGTTGAGCTGGTCGTCGGCGATGCGGCTGGCCGAGAGATCCTGCAGCGCGAGGTCGCGATAGGGGGCCAGCGCCTCGGGGGTGAAGTCGGTCAGGCCGTGTCGCTCGACCCAGTGGCGCAGCACGCCGTCGGCGATGGGGACGACGTCGCAGGCGTTGATGACGCCGCCGCCGCCCAGCGCGCGGCCCTGCAGCACGGTCACCCCCAGATCCGAGGTCGCCCGGCCGCCGCGGTCCATGTAGAGCTGGTCGTACATCTCGCCGTCGCGCTGGGTGAGCTGGCGGCCGGTGCGATCGCCCCCCTCCTCGAGCACCACCACCTCACGGCCCGCCTCGGCCAGCACGCGCGCCGCCGTGCCGCCGCCGCACCCGCTGCCGATGACGCAGACGTCGACCACCAGATCGGCCGGCGGCGGCGCCTGCGAGAGATCGAGGATGGCGCCGCTCATGGGCTCACGACGCCCAGCGAGGGGCCGGGATAGCCGATGTGCGGCCAGACCTCGGGGCGATCGAAGAAGACCAGGTTGAAGAACTTGCGCAGCCCCAGGCTGACCTGCCGGCGCAGCGCCAGGCGGCTGTGACCCCAGCCCTGCCAGTGCGCCGCGCGCTCGGCCGGCGGCAGGTTCGAGAAGGTGTGGAGCCGCGCCTCGAACAGGATCGGGCCGAACTCGACCAGCGTCAGGGCGGTCTTGAGGTCGCCCTGCAGGGCCTCCGGCTCGTCGGCGAGCCATCCATCGAAGAGTCGAGGCAGATCGAAGGCTTGCGCGTCGACGGGGATGAGCGCGCTCGCCGGGAACATGACCTCCACCAGGCGGCTGAGGGTGCGATAGGCCTGCGCGTCGAGCAGGCGCAGGCCGTCCACGTCGGGGGCGCAGCCGCGCAGCGCGAGGCCGCCGCCAGCCGTGCCGAGCAGCACGCCGCCCCCGGCCAGCGCGACCTTGAGGAAGCGGCGCCGCGACAGGAAGCTCAGCGGGTGATCGGTGGCGGGCGCCGGCTCGGACACGATGGACTCCTACGGCGCCAGGCGCGTGGGACGGACGGGCAGCAGGGCATCCGCGGCGCGTTGGCCCACGGTCAGGCGGACCTCGCCCACGAGGCCGGCGACGACCGCGACCGGGCCCGTCTGACCCTGCCCGCAGCCAACGCACAAGCTCGCGCCCGCCGGGTCCGCCGGGAACGCTCCGCCGAGCGGCGCGGTGTCCGTCGCGCCATCGTCGAGCAGCAACGTGAAGGGCTGACCGACCCGGTCGCCCACCTGCACGGCCACCCGCCGTACGGACCCCAGGTCGTGAGGGACCGCGAGCGCCTGCGCGCCGACGTCCGCGTTCCAACCGACGTCCCGGTAGGCGACGCTGAAGACGACGTCGGCGAAGGTGCCGAGGCTCAGCACCGTACCCGGCCCGCCCAGCGCGAGCTTCAGGTCGAAGGTGAAGCCGCCCAGCGCGGCGAGCAGGGGCGCGACGGGCACCTCGACCCCCTCACCCGCCTCGCCACCCAGCGTCCAGGCCCGACCCCCCGTGTCCAGCTCGCCGAGCGGCCCCGGGCCGGCCACGGCCCCGTGTCGGCGCCGCGTGGAGATGTCCGGCACGAAGGGCGGCCAGGCGTCCGGCCGCCACCAGCCCCCGATGCGGTTGCGGGGCGAGAGCAGGCCATCGGGCTCGCGGGCGGCCGAGGCCCAGGCGTCGGCCCGTCCCCAACGCAGCGAATAGGCGCGGTAGGGGCTCGGCGCGCCCGATCCCTCGTCGTCTGTGCGCACGAACCAGCGCGCGCGCGGCAGGGGGTGCGCTCGCTTGTAGGCCGCGTCGGCGCTCAGCGCGCGGCGGTGGATGAGCACCTCGTCCACCTTGCCCATCAGCGGCGCCTCGGTGCTGCCATCGGAGCGCGCGAGGCCGCCGACCTGGAAGGCGAAACGCGGCGCGTCGAAGTCGCCCAGCGGCGGCACGCGCTGGGAGCCGCCCGCGGAGACACCGTCGACGTAGAGCGTGAAGTCTTCGCCGTTGCACACGCCGGCCAGGTGATGCCAGCGCCCATCGTCCACGCGCACCGTGCCCGCGACGCCGAGCGCGGTCAGGCTCTCCGCGCCGTCGCCCCGTGCGATGCGGAAGCCGGGGAAGCCGCCCGCGTCGATCTCGAGGCCGACGCCGTTGTCCTCACCGGGGGTGGGGCCGCCCCAGCCGACGAGCACGGTCTGATCGGCCCCGGTCGGCTCGGCGCGCACCCAGGCCTCGAGGGTGAAGACCACGCCGAGCTGCCAGGGACGGCCGTTCGCCACCGTGACGCGGTCCTCGGCGTCATCGAAGACGGAGGCCCCGCCGTCGTCGCCGAAGCGCCCGAGGCCGGCGCTCACCGTGCCACTCGTCTGCGCGGGCGCCGCCCCGTCCGGCCAGGCGCCGAGCGTGTCGCCGAGCCGGTAGTAGGCCAGCGTGTCGCCGGCCAGGTCCTGGGCGCGCGTGGCGGCCGGCCGGGCGCCCACCACCTCGAACTCGATGGCGTGATCGTCCTCGAAGACGCGCAGGTCGTCGCCGTCGGCCCCCAGCCCGTCGAGGGTCGACGCGCCCCAGGGGGTGTGCGCGTCGGCGGCCAGCTGCAGCGCCAGCGGTGACACGGCGCGCGCGAGCACGACGACGTCCGCCAGACCGCCCTGCCACTCGCCGCCCGCGCAGGACGACGCGCTGCAGCCCACGACCAGGGGCGCAGTCTCGACCAGGGAGCAGATGGCCGTGATGAGCGCACCGCCCACGACGCGGCCGTCCACCGTCAAGGCCACCCGCGATCCGTGGCGAACGAAGGCCAGGTGATGCCAGCGGCCGTCATCGACGCGGGCGTCGCCCTGCAGGTCTTCGGCGAGGCAGGGTCCCCCCGCCACGTCCCAGAGCTGCATCGTGGGGAGCCCCCCCGCGTCGACGCCCATGCGCAGCGCCTCGCGCGATCCGAGGAGCGTGCCCAAGCCGGCCGCCCAGCGGTCACCGAGCCCGGGCGCCTTCCGCATCCAGAAGGCCACCGTGAAGTCCCCCTCACGCAGCCGGGGGGTCAACATGGTGTCGTAGTGACTGTTGCCCTCGAAGTGTCGCCCGGTGCGGGGCCCCAGCGGGCTGTCGACGACGATCTCGTCCGCGGCCCCGACCGGGGTGAGGGTCACCCCGGCGGGACCTCGATCCGACACCCCGGGCGCGAGCGTCGCCGCGAGCAGGACGTCGTCGTCCATGTAACCACCCGCGACGAGGGGCACCTCGAACAGCTCGCGAACGCGGTGCGAAGCGGCGAGGCCCGGGTCGTTGGCCGAGCCGTCGGTCAGCGCGAGCGCGCGCTCATTGGGCATCGGCGTGCGCGCGACACGGAAGCCGATGGCGCTCGCCTGGGCAGCCCCTTCGATGATCGAAGCGTCCATGGGGAGTGCGTCCGGACCGTCGGTGAACCCGCCGCCGAAGATCACCGCCACGGACGGATCACCCGCCGCGGGGCGACCGTCGGCTGGGCGGTCGAGGACGGTGACCGCCCTGTCTGCCGTCCACTCCCGGACATTGCCGATCAGGTCGCAGAGACCCTCCGGACCGCGACCGGCCGGTCGACTGCACACCGGCAGCGTCCCTCCCGTGCCACAGCCGGAGAGGGCGTCCACCGCGCGGAGGACGACGCGGTCACAGCTCGGCTCGGCGTCGCCCCACGGAAAGGTCCGCCCGGCGGCCGCGCCCGCGGCGACCTGGAGCTCCGACACCGACGGGAGGCGGCCTCCGACCCACGCGGCGTAGGTCTTCGCGGCCTCGTGCGTGAGGCAGTTG
The DNA here is from genome assembly GCA_937896275.1 of uncultured Myxococcales bacterium. Lineage (GTDB taxonomy): Bacteria > Myxococcota_A > Bradymonadia > UBA7976 > UBA1532 > JACKDN01. The sequence goes on along the minus strand of CALBMW010000513.1, from coordinate 2,893 downwards.
ACGGGGTGGTGCTCGCGGCCCGTGACGTCCCAGTTGCAGGCACCCTCGGCCTGGCCGGGCGCGCCGCACACGTTGGACGCGACGCACCGGGCGTATTGCGCGACGGTGACCTCGGTGCGGGAGATCTCGAAGTCGGGCACCTGCACGGCGAGCGCCTCACCGCCCTCCCCGAGGGTGACGCTGGACGCGGGCATCGGCACCCACGCCAAGTCCGCGGGGGGCGCGGGGCAGCCGAAGCCGGGCAGGGCGTCCGGGCCGACCGAGGCTCGGCCGAAGGCGGTGAGGCCCGTCACCGCGTCGAACCAGGCGAGGGCCAGGTCGCCGCCCGTCCACAGGCTGTGGAAGTCCGGCCCGGCGTCGTGCCCCATCGGGGTCACCTCGACCGGGGGGGTGTCGCTGGGCGATCCGTCCGGCTCGAAGTGGCTGCGCAGCAGGAGCCGGCGCTGGCCGACGCCCGGCTCGAGGAGGCCGAGGACGTGAAGCGCGCCGGCCCTGGGGTGCGCCCGCAGGGCTCTCACCCCACCCGCGGCGAAGGCGAGGTTCGCGAAGCGCGGCGCGTCGACGCCGTCGGCCGTGATGCGCCACGACGCGATGTCGCCCTCGGTCCGGCCCACGGCGAGGTAGTCCGCGCCGGTCACCGCGAGGGTGAAGACGCCGTCGGCCGCGAAGGAGCCCTGTCGCACCACGCTGCCCGTGGGATCGACGGCCACGAAGTAGATCTGGCCGTCGTGCCACGCGCCCGCCACGAAGCCCGCCGGTCCCGCGGCGACCTGCACCGGCAGACCGAGCCCGGCGGGGCCGAAGTGAAAGGTGCCCGGCACGCCGCCCCGCGAGGCGAAGACCAGCGCCGCCGTGTCGTTGGCGGTCGACCCGTGCATCATGACGCCGCCGTCGCCGCCCGCGGCGGCGTCGTTGCGCTCGAAGCCGATGAGCGAGGGCAGGCCGCGTGCGAAGGTGCTCGCCCCGTCCGGGCCCAGGTCGACGACTACGACGCCCGTGCTGCTGTCGACGATCATCGTGAGCCCGTCGGGCGCCGCCGCGAGGGACACGGCGTCGGCGTCCAGCGCGAAGTCGACCCGGCCCGCGAGCGGCCGCCCGGTCGGATCCAGGCGCTGGCCGAGCACCGGGCCGAAGCCCTCGTGGGTGCCGATCCAGGCTGCGAGGAAGCCCTCGGCGGTGGGGGCGAGCACCAGCCCGTGTCCCTCGGCGATGAAGCGCGCGTCGATCGGCTCGCCCACGTCCTCGTCCGTGAGGCCGTCGCAATCGTCGTCGAGGCCGTTGCACGCCTCGTCGGTGGCGGACGCGAGGTCGGCCGTCGCGCTGCACGCCAGCGTCCCCTCGGCGCACTGCACGACGCCCTCGCGCGCGCAGGCGCCGTCGCCGGTGAGGCAGCGGTTGCCGACCCCGGCGATCCCCTCGTCGAACCGTCCGTCGAGATCATCGTCCTCGCCGTTGCACCGCTCCGGGCTGGCTTCGGCCTCGCAGCCATCGTCGACCTGCCCGTTCAGATCGACCAGCGGCGGGGCGCACGCGAGCCCGCAGTCGCCCGCCACGCACGTCGCCTGACCCGGCGCGCCCCCCTGCGGGGTCGGGCACGCGTCGCCGCACAGACCGCAGTTGGTCGCGTCCGTCTGAAGGTCGAAGTCCTCGTCGATCGCGCCATCGCAGTCATCGTCCTCGCCGTTGCACACCTCGACGGCCGGGTCGGCGCACAAGACGCAGGTGCCGTCGTCGCAGCGTTGCAGGGGCTGGCAAGGGTCGCCGACCGCGCAGCAGGGCGCACCCTCGGCGCCGCAGCAGTCCGGGTCCTCGGCGTCGACGAGCCCGTCGCAGTCATCGTCCGCGCCGCTGTGACATGCCTCCGCGCCCTGCGACCTGCACGGCGCGACGCACAGCCCGTCGGCGCAGACGAAGTCGTCCGCGCAGCCCGAGCCGCCGCCGTCGCAGCACACGTCGCCCGGAATGCCGCAGGGATCGCAGTCGGGGTCGGGCCCCCCGCGGCAGTCGTCATCGAGGCCGTTGCAGGGATCATCCGAGGCGCAGAGCGCAGCCGGGCAGGGCCAGTCGGCCGCGCCCAGCGCGGACGTCGAGTCGAGCGCGACCCCCACGAAGTACAGTCGCGGTCCCGCCGGGCCGTCCACCAGTGACGGCGCCCGCACGCGCGCCTCGTCGAACGCGCCGACCGGGCCCACAGGCAACAGGTCGAAGCGCACGGCGTCGGCGAAGTCGCCCCCGGCGACATCGTCGAGCCAGACCAGCACGCCCCGCCCGACCTCCGCGCCGACGACGGTCCAGCGCACCGGATCCAGGCGGACCACCTCGAGGCTGTCGAAGCCCTCGAAGACGTCGAAGGCCTGACCCTGCACGAAGGTCACGCCGTCGGCCGACCGCGCGAAGCGCCAGACGTTTTGGAAGGTTCGGCCCCAGCCCTCGAACCCGGCCGCGGTGCGACGCAGCGCAAGGGACTCGATCTCGTCCAGGCCCGTGACGGCGCGCGGCGCGCCGAGCGATCGGTCCACGGTCGCGAGCGCGGTGAACCAGGTGTCCGGCGTGCGCCAGAAGACTCGCGTTCCGCTGGTCACGCTGACCGCGTCGAGGGTGAGGGCGTCATCGGGTGATCCCGCGACCGGTGCGCCGGGCGCCGCGAAGGCCCGGTCGACCTCGGCCACCGCGACGATCTCGTTGCGGACCAGCACCCACGCCACGTTGGACTGGCCCGCGGCACGCACGCGGACTGTGGTGCCGACGGCGCCGGCGAGCCACGGGCCGCCGTCGCGCGCGAGCGCCCGCAGCGGGCGGCCGACGGGGCCACAGGCTGGTGGGTCGCCGCCCATCCCACCCATGCCGGGCTCGCCACCCATGCCGGGCTCGCCGCCCATGCCGGGCTCGCCAC
>CALBMW010000512.1 GCA_937896275.1 uncultured Myxococcales bacterium | reverse complement strand
GGCGCGCCCGTGCTCACCGCGTGGGCCGCCAGCGAGGCCGGCCTGCAGTCGTTGACCGAGCTGCCCGCCACGGGCTTCGAGTCGGTGAGCCGTGCGCTCGAGGACGCGCTGCTCAGCCCCTACGGCCACCCCGCCGTGCTGCAGGCGCTCGCCGCCGCGCCCGGCGACCTGCCCACGGTGGTGTGGGCCCTGCGCGCCGGCCCGCCCGCCGATCTGAGCGGCCGCGCGCCGCATCTGTTCGCCGTCCCGGATCACGACGCGCTGACCGTCGACGACGACCGCGCCTTCGCCACCGCGGCGTGCGCCAGCGGCGGGGCCTACGCCCGCATACCCGCCGACGTGGACGTGGCGCCGGTCGCCAACGGGTGGGTGCCCGCCGCTGCCCAGGCCCACCTGCGCGTGGCGCTGACGATCGACCCGCCGCCCGCAGCCGGCGCCCGACTGCGAGGCCTGATGACACTCGACGTCCCGGCGCTGGTCGGCCGTCCACGCCCCCCTGTGGCGGCACTCGAGCACCGCATCGACGTCATCGTGGGAGGCCACCCGTGAGGCAGATCGCTGCGCTCGCCCTGACGATCGCGCTCGGCGGCTGCTACAGCCAGCGCCCCGTCGCGCTCGCCGCGCTCGAAGACCTCACCGCCGCCCCCGGCCGCCCGCCCGAGGTGCAGGTCGCAGGCGAAGAGTGCGACGGCTGCCAGGTCACCGTCGACGCCACGTCGCCGCTGGTGCTCACCACCGCCGACGGCCGCACGCACCGCATGACCCCGTTCTACTTCCACATGAGCGACACCCAGGTCGTGTCGCCCGACTACGGCGTGCTGATCGACCGGGCCGATCTGAGGCGCGCCGAGGTTCGCACGCTGAGCGTCGGCGGCACGGTGGCGCTGGTCAGCGTCGTCGCGACCGTGGCGATCGGCACCTTCATCGCCCTGCAGGCCACGGCGGGCGAGGAGAACCTCGGGGCGAAGTGAGCCGGTGATCGCTGGCGCCGGGGTGTCGCGGCGGTTGGCCCCGCGTGGGCCGGTGGCGTGAGGTCGACGACAGGAGGTCCCGCTTGTCATGCGCTCGGGCGTGACGACGGGGCGTTCAGGGTCCGATTGGCGGTCGGCCGTCGAAGTTCCTATCCTCGCTCGGCTCGAGTCGCCTCGCCACGCCCTCTCGACGGCAGGACCACCAGATGACGCACGAGACCATCCAACCGCTGCGCGCGCGCCCGAACGTCTGCGCTGCCGCAGCATTCTCGCTGGTGGCGATGACGCTGACGGGCGCGGTCGCAGCGCCGCCGGCGTGGACGCAGGCGCGCTTTCAGGTCGACACCGGCCCTGCCCACCAGGTGCGGCTGACGATCGACGTCTACCCCGATGGCCGCGTCGTGTTCGGCGGCGACGAGGCCGACGTGAGCGCGCCGACGGTCGCGCAGGCGCCCCCGGAGCTGCTCGCGACCGTCACGGCGTGGGCCGCGACCGGCCCCACCGACGGCCCGACGCCCACCGACAGCGACGGCCGGCTGCGCGTGCGCCTGAGCGGCGAGCGCGAGCGGCGAGCGATCTACCCGGTGGACGCGATCCCGATCGCCGAACGGACCCTCTACTACGCGGTCAGCGCGCTCATCAACGCGCAGCGCACGCCCGCCCCCTGTCCGGCGTGGGACGGCAAGGGCGACTTCAGCCTGACCTTCCTCGCGCAGGACTTCGGGGTGGCGCCAGGGCCCGTCACGCGCCTGACCTACTCTTCGAAGGGCGACTCGACCCGCGCGGTCGCCCTCGGTGCGCCCGGGGATCCATCCAGGGTCGAGAAGGCGACCCGGGCGTCCGCCGCCGAGGTCAGCGCCATCCGCGCGGCGCTCATCGCGGTCGACCTGGGCCACTTCACCGAGGTCCACGGCGGCAGCGGCGAAGGCTCGAACCTGCGCCTGGTGCACCTGCGCACGCAGGCGGGCACGTGCGGCCGCGGCTTCACCAACGCCTATCCCGAGGCGCTACGCCCGCTCGTAGAGGCGGCCGCGCCGGTGGCCGCGCGGCTCGCCAAGTGAGGGTCTGAGCCGGCACCGCACGCGAGCCGCGTCCAGCCCGGCCCCAGGCGAGGTGCCCCCCGGCCGAGGTGTCAGGCACTTCTTTCGGCCGAGGTGTCAGGCACTTCTTTCGGGCACCGGCCGGCCGAGGTGTCAGGCACTTCTTTCGGGCACCGGCCGAGGTGTCAGGCACTTCTTTCGGGCAGCACTTCTTTCGGGCACTGCTTTCGCACAGCGCTGCCCCAGCCGAGGTGTCAGGCCCGTCCTCGGCGCGCTTCTCCCGCGATCGGAAGCTCCCACCCCACCGTCACGGTTGGCCCCGCGCGCCCACATCGGTAGACTCCCGGCGCCCGACTTTCCCAGGAGCCCACATGATCCGGTCTGCCCTCCTCATCGCCCTGCTCGCCGCGCTCACCGCCTGCAAGAACGACGCGCCCGCCGCCGCGGGCGACACCACGCCCGGCGCCAAGGCGGACGCCCCCAAGGCGGACGCCCCCAAGGCCGACGCTCCCATGGCCGCGGCCCCCAAGTCCGACGTGCTGAAGGACCCGAGCAAGGCCACGCTCGAGCCCCCGGCCACCTTCACCGTCAAGCTCGAGACGACCAAGGGCGACTTGCTCATCGACGTGACCACGGCCTGGGCCCCCAAGGGCGCGCAGCGCTTCTATAACCTCGTCAAGGCCGGCTACTACGACGACGTCGCCTTCTTCCGCGCGATCGCCGGCTTCATGGCCCAGGTCGGCCTGCACGGCGACCCCGACATCAACGCCATCTGGCGCGTCGCGCGCATCGACGACGACCCCGTCAGCCAGTCCAACAAGCGCGGCTACGCCACCTTCGCCACCGCCGGCCCCAACACCCGCACCGCCCAGTTCTTCTTGAACTACAAGGACAACGCCACCCTCGACGGCATGGGCTTCGCGCCCTTCGGCAAGGTGCGCGACGAAAGCATGAAGGTGCTCGACGCCCTCAACACCGAGTACGGCGAGGGCGCCCCCCGCGGCCGCGGCCCCAGCCAGGGGCGGATCCACGGCGAGGGCAACAAGTACCTCAAGGCGGAGTTCCCGAACCTGGACTACATCAAGAAGGCGACGGTGATCGAGGAGGGAAAGTAGGCGCTGGATTCGTCGGCGCGCTTCGTCCTCGCGCGCTCCGCCGCAGCGAGCATAGGCGGGCACTCCGTTGCCGCCGGCGGCGACGGGACGTTATCGTCCGGCGCCATGGACTCCGCCCTGACCCTGCCGCTGACCTACGAGCCGCTGCCCGCGCTGCGCTTCCGCCGGGGCGCCAGCGGAGGCCGCGTCGAGTTGGTGCCGCCCGGGCAGGGGCGACGGTCGCCGCTGACGGTGTCGCTCGAGCGAAGGCTCGTCCTGCGCTGGGACGGTGTCGAGGGCGCCGCGCGGCTGACCCACGGCAGGGTGCCGTTTCCCGCCGACGCGCGGCGCGTGAGCGTGTCGCTCGACGCCTATCCCATCGCTTCGCTCGCGCTCGACGGAGACCTCCGGCTGGCTGGCCCGGCCTATCGGTTGTCGCCCTTCGAGGCCCGGTTCCTTGCCGAGAACGGCCACCCGCATGCCATCCCGGACCTCGCCTCGCCCGCCGGTGAGGCGCCGCGTACCGACCTGCACACGCACTTCGCCGGTTGTGTCTCGGCGCCGGACCTGGTGCAACTCGGAGTCGAGCTCGACCTTGGTTACCCCGCCCGGTCGCTCGCCGCGATCGGCGTCACCGTGGCCCCGCTGGGGGAGGTCGCGCTGCGCGATCTGCCCGAGAGCGCCCGGGCCCGTCTGATCGCCGCGCTGGACCTGCCGCTCGACCGCCAGGTGCCCTTCGCCACGCTCTCGCGCCTGTACCGACTGCGCGCGCCGCTCACCAAGCATCCGGCGGCGTTCGTCCCGCTGCTCGAGCGCATCGCCGCGGACTACAGGGCGCTGGGCGTCTGCTACGCCGAGCTGTCGCTCTTCGACATCCTGGACGACGCACGCATCCGGCAGGCGCACGCCGCGCTGCCTGCGATCGAGGAGGCGTCGGGCGTGACGCTCCGCTTCCTGGCGGCGCTCAGCCGTCACGACGACCGCGAGTGGGATCTCGACTGCCTGGACCGCATCGCGCAGCTCGCCCGCAGCCGCTACCTGGCCGGCGTCGACTTCATGGGCCACGAGACCAACTCGACGCGGCGCTTCGCGCCCCTGCTGCGGCGGCTGTCGGACTGGGCGCGGGGCGCGCGGCCCGGCTTCGTGGTGCGCGTGCACGCGGGCGAGAACCCCGCCCACCCGGAGAACGTGCGCGTGGCCGCGGAGAGCGTCGACGGCGCCGCCGTGCGCCTGCGGGTGGGTCACGGGCTGTATGGCGGGGATGCGGCGACGCTGGACGCGCTGCGGCAGGCCGGCGCGATCGTCGAGCTGAACCTCAACTCCAACTTCGCGCTGAACAACCTGCAGAGCGCCGCCGAGGCGCCCCTGGCGCGCTACCTCGACGCGGGGTTGGGGGTCGTGCTCGGCACGGATGGCTATGGCATCTATCGCAGCGGTCCCGCGCAGGAGCTGCAGGCGGCGCGGCTGTGCGGCCTCGACGCCGCCGGCCTCGAACGCATCCGGGACACGGAGGCGCAGTACCTCGAGGAGCGTCGGGCGCACGAGGCGGGCGCCACCGACGCGCCCGAAGCCTTTCGGCCGCCCGCGCC